>JAAOZZ010000125.1 GCA_012274175.1 Betaproteobacteria bacterium | reverse complement strand
GGCTGGGAGTCCGCTCCCGCGTCCAGCGGAAATCGGGGTCTGTCCCCGGTTTTCTCGAAGAGGTGCAGCAGCAG
Source organism: Betaproteobacteria bacterium (assembly GCA_012274175.1). GTDB lineage: Bacteria > Pseudomonadota > Gammaproteobacteria > Burkholderiales > Usitatibacteraceae > Usitatibacter. The sequence continues at coordinate 6,269 of JAAOZZ010000125.1, read as the reverse complement.
GCGCCCGACGGGATTGGCCGAGCGGCGCGCGTAGTCCATCAGCTCGTCGAACGTGGCGTAGCGCTTCTTCACCACGTCCTGGCGGAAGGCGTCGATCAGGTCTCGCAGGAGCTGAATCGGAAGCTCGTACTCGGCCACGGTGCGGGCGATGCGCTCGAACTCGGGATCGGGCGCGCGGTGGGCCTCGATCGCATCGAGCGCACGCAGGTAGCGCTCGAGTCCCGCGATGCGCTCGGCGTCGGGCGCATCGCCCTCGTCGGCGATGTCATCGGCGCTGCGCGCGAATCCGTAGATCGCCTCCACGGGCGCTCGAAGCCGCGCGGGCAGCAGCCACGAGGCGACCGGAAAGTTCTCGTAATGATCGACCGGCAAGGGAGTATGGAAGGGCTTGAATTTTAGGGATTATATCGGTCCCTGGGCCTCCCCCTCCGCCCCTCCGGGTAGAGCGTGGTTCGGGTATAATTCGACGACCGCGAAAGTGGCGGAATTGGTAGACGCACTGGATTTAGGTTCCAGCGCCGAAAGGCATGTGGGTTCGAGTCCCTCCTTTCGCACCAGGTCGCTTCCTACGGGCACGTCCGGCCACCCCTCGCGAAGGCTTGAGGAAAACTCCAACAAGGAAAATCGAATGCAGCAGGCAGTCCAGAACACCAGCAGCGCGCTCGAGCGCAACATCACGGTCACGGTGCCCATCGCGACGATCGAGGCCGAGATCGCGACCCGGCTCAAGCAGCTCGCACGCACGGTGAAGATGCAGGGCTTCCGGCCCGGCAAGGTACCGCTCAAGATGGTCGAGCGCCAGTACGGGTTCCAGGTGCGCCAGGAAGTGGTGAGCGACACCGTGCAGAAGACCTTCGCCGAGGCGGTGAAGGAGCACAACTACCGCGTGGCGGGCTATCCGCGCTTCCAGCCCAAGCCCGTCGAGCAGGGCGCCAACGACGTAGAGTACACCGCCACCTTCGAGGTGTATCCCGAGGTGGTGATGGGAGACATGGCGGGGCGCAACGTGACGCGCCCGGTGACGAAGGTAGATGAGGCCAACGTCGCGGCCACCCTCGAGACGCTGCGCAAGCAGCGCGCGAAATACGAGAAGGTCGATCGCGCCGCCGCCGCCGGCGACATGGTCAACGTCGATTTCGAGGGCGTGATCGCGGGCCAGCCCTTCGAGGGGAACAAGGCCTCGAACTTCGCCATCGTGCTGGGCGAGAACCGGATGCTGCCCGACTTCGAGGCGGCGATCGCGGGCATGCGCACCGGCGAGGCCAAGACCTTCCCGCTCACCTTTCCCCAGGACTACGCCGAGGCGGTCCGCGGCAGGACCGCGGATTTCACCGTCACCGTGAACCAGGTCGCCGAGCCCAAACTGCCGCCCGTGGATGCGGAGTTCGCCCGTGCGCTGGGTGTCGAGGACGGCGACGTCGAGCGCCTGAAGCGCGAGGTGCGCGAGAACATGGAGAAGGAGACGGTCAAGCGCGTGCGCACCCGCGTGAAGGAGCAGGTGATGGACGCGCTGCACGACGCGGCGAATTTCGAGGTGCCCAAGGCGCTGCTGGACTCCGAGATCGAGCGCATGCAGCAGGCGGCCCTCGAGGACTTGAAGCAGCGCGGCATGGCGGTCCAGGACAAGACGCTTCCGGCGGAGCTCTTCTCCGATCGCGCGGCGCGCCGCATCAAGGTGGGCCTGCTGGTGGGCGATCTGGTGAAGAAGCACGGCCTGCAGCCCCGGCCCGACCAGGTGCGCAAGCTGATCGAGGAGCATGCCGAGAGCTTCGAGCAGCCCGAGGAGCTGGTCCGTTGGTACTACGCGGACCCGGCCCGGTTGGCCGAAGTCGAGGCGCTCGTGATGGAGGACAACGTCGTAGAATGGGCCATGGGGAAGATGAAGGTCGAGGACCGGCCCACGGACTTCGACGAACTGATGGGAACCAAGAAGGGCTGACATGTTCATCAAGCACGAATCGAATCAAGACGAACCCGAGGGCCTGGGCCTGATCCCGATGGTGATCGAGCAGTCGGGGCGCGGCGAGCGCGCCTACGACATCTACTCGCGCCTGCTGAAGGAGCGCGTGATCTTCCTCGTGGGTCCCATCAGCGACGGCATGGCCAACCTCATCGTGGCGCAGCTCCTCTTCCTCGAAAGCGAGAACCCCGACAAGGACATCCACCTGTACATCAACTCTCCCGGCGGCAGCGTCTCCGCGGGCATGGCGGTGTACGACACGATGCAGTTCATCAAGCCGGACGTCTCGACCCTGTGCACGGGGCTCGCGGCCTCCATGGGCTCGTTCCTGCTCGCCGCCGGCGCCAAGGGCAAGCGCTTCTGCCTGCCCAACTCGCGCGTGATGATCCACCAGCCCTCGGGCGGCTTCTCCGGCCAGGCCTCGGACATCGAGATCCACGCGAAGGAGGTCCTCTACCTCAAGCGCAAGCTGAACGAGATGATGGCGATGCACACCGGCCAGCCCCTGGAGGTGATCGAGCGGGACACCGATCGCGACAATTTCATGAGCGCCGAAGACGCGGTAAAGTATGGGTTGATCGACCGCGTGCTGAAGAACCGCAGCGAATCGGCTGCGGCGTAACGGGACTCGCGAGAGCACATGACGGAAAAAGTCGGCGGCGAAAAGCTTCTCTACTGCTCCTTCTGCGGCAAGAGCCAGCATGAGGTGCGCAAGCTCATCGCCGGGCCGTCGGTGTTCATCTGCGACGAGTGCATCGACCTCTGCAACGACATCATCCGCGAGGAGGCCTCGACCGACCCCGGCACCGGCAAGGCGACCAAGAACGACCTGCCCAGCCCCCACGAGATCTGCGAGATCCTCGACCAGTACGTGATCGGCCAGGTGCAGGCGAAGAAGATCCTCTCGGTCGCGGTCTACAACCACTACAAGCGGCTGAAGACCGGCGGCAAGCAGGACGAGGTGGAGCTCGCGAAGTCCAACATCCTGCTGACCGGCCCCACGGGCTCCGGCAAGACGCTCCTCGCCCAGACCCTCGCGCGGCTGCTCAACGTCCCCTTCGTGATCGCCGATGCGACCACGCTTACGGAAGCCGGCTACGTGGGCGAGGACGTCGAGAACATCATCCAGAAGCTGCTCCAGAAGTGCGACTACGACGTCGAGAAGGCGCAGCGCGGCATCGTCTACATCGACGAGATCGACAAGATCTCGAGGAAGAGCGACAACCCCTCGATCACCCGCGACGTCTCCGGCGAGGGCGTGCAGCAGGCGCTCCTGAAGCTGATCGAGGGCACCATCGCCTCCGTGCCGCCCCAGGGCGGGCGCAAGCACCCGAACCAGGAGTTCGTGCAGGTGGACACCACGAACATCCTCTTCATCTGCGGCGGCGCCTTCGGCGGCCTGGAGAAGGTGATCCAGAACCGCACCGACCGCTCCGGCATGGGCTTCGGCGCCCACGTGCGCTCGATGAACAACCGCCGGGAGCTGAACGACATGCTCCACGAGGTCGAGCCCGAGGACTTGATCAAGTACGGCCTCATCCCCGAGTTCGTGGGCCGGCTGCCCGTGGTCGCGGTGCTGGACGAGCTCGACGCCGACGCGCTGGTGAAGATCCTCACGGAGCCGAAGAACGCGCTGGTGAAGCAGTACCAGAAGCTGCTCGCCATGGAGGGCGTCGAGCTGGAGTTCCGCGACCACGCCCTCGCGGCCATCGCCAAGCGGGCCCTCGAGCGGCGCACCGGCGCGCGCGGGCTGCGCTCGATCATCGAGCATTCGCTCCTCGACATCATGTTCGACCTGCCGTCCCTGTCGAACGTGCAGAAGGTAGTGGTCGACGACGGCGCCATCTCCGGCGACGGCAAGCCGCTGCTCATCTACTCGGACCAACCGAAGGTCGCGGGTGGTCAGCAGTAGCGTCCCCGGCATCTTCCCGCAGCCCCCGGGGGGCTTGTTCGGTCCTCCGCCCGCCCCCACGTTTCCCAGTATCCAAACCAGGAAAACCCCATGAACGCCCCTTTTGCCGCCGAGTCCCGCGTCCTGCCGCTGCTTCCGCTGCGCGACGTAGTGGTGTTCCCCCACATGGTGATCCCGCTGTTCGTGGGGCGTCCGAAGTCCATCAAGGCCCTCGAGGCCGCGATGGAGGAGGGGAAGAACGTCGTGCTGGTCGCGCAGAAATCGGCGGCCAAGGACGAGCCCAACCCCGAGGATCTCTACGACGTGGGGACCGTGTCCACGATCCTGCAGATGTTGAAGCTCCCCGACGGCACGGTGAAGGTGCTGGTCGAGGGCGTGCAGCGCGCGCGCATCGAGCGCGTGCTCACCGACAAGGCGAACTTCGAGGCGGAGACCGAGCTCATCGCCTCCGAGGAGCCGGACTCCAACGAGGTCGAGGCGATGCGCCGTACGCTGCTCGCCCAGTTCGACCAGTACGTGAAGCTGAACAAGAAGATCCCGCCCGAGGTCCTCACCTCGCTCGCGGGCATCGACGGCGCGGGACGGCTCTCGGACACGATCGCCGCGCACCTGCCGTTGAAGCTCGAGCAGAAGCAGCAGATCCTGGAGAACTTCCACGTCGGCCGCCGCCTCGAGCAGCTCCTGCAGCTCCTCGAGACCGAGATCGACATCATGCAGGTGGAGAAGCGCATCCGCGGGCGGGTCAAGCGCCAGATGGAGAAGAGCCAGCGCGAGTACTACCTGAACGAGCAGGTGAAGGCGATCCAGAAGGAGCTGGGCGACTCGGAAGAGGGCGCCGACCTGGACGAGCTCGAGAAGAAGATCAAGTCGGCCCACATGCCCAAGGAAGCGCGCGTGAAGGCCGAGTCGGAGATGAAGAAACTGAAGCTGATGTCGCCCATGTCGGCGGAAGCCACCGTCGTGCGCAACTACATCGACACGCTCGTGGCCCTGCCGTGGAAGAAGAAGACCAAGGTCTCCACCGACCTCAAGAACTGCGAGAAGATCCTCGACGCGGACCACTACGGGCTGGAGAAGGTGAAGGAACGCATCGTCGAGTACCTCGCGGTGCAGCAGCGCGTGGAGAAGCTGAAGGCCCCGATCCTGTGCCTCGTGGGCGCGCCCGGCGTGGGCAAGACCTCCCTGGGGCAATCGATCGCGCGGGCGACCAACCGCAAGTTCGTGCGCATGTCGTTGGGCGGCGTGCGCGACGAGGCCGAGATCCGCGGTCACCGCCGCACCTACATCGGCTCGATGCCGGGCAAGATCCTGCAGAACATGACCAAGGTCGGCGTGAGGAACCCGCTCTTCCTGCTGGACGAAGTCGACAAGATGGGCATGGACTTCCGCGGCGATCCGTCCTCCGCGCTGCTGGAAGTGCTCGACCCCGAGCAGAACCACACGTTCGTCGACCACTACGTCGAGGTGGAGTACGACCTCTCGGACGTGATGTTCGTCGCCACCGCCAACACCCTGCAGATCCCGCCCCCGCTGCTGGACCGCATGGAAGTGATTCGTCTCTCGGGCTACACCGAGGACGAGAAGGTCCACATCGCCAAGCAGTACCTGCTGCCCAAGCAGTTCAAGTCCAACGGCATCAAGGCGGGCGAGCTCACGGTGACCGACTCGGCGCTGCGCGACATCACGCGCTACCACACCCGCGAGGCGGGCGTGCGCGGCCTGGACCGGGAGCTCGCGAAGATCGCGCGCAAGGTCGTGAAGTCGATCCTCACGCGCAAGAAGGACGGAACGCACCTCACCGTCAACTCGAAGAACCTCGACAAGTACCTGGGCGTGCGCAAGTACACCTACGGCATCGCCGAGAAGGAGAACCAGGTGGGGCAGGTGACCGGCCTCGCGTGGACGGAAGTGGGCGGGGAGCTGCTCACCGTGGAAGCGGTCAAGCTTCCGGGCAAGGGCAACACCGTCACCACGGGCAAGCTGGGCGAGGTGATGAACGAGTCCATCAAGGCCGCGATCTCGGTGGTGCGCGCGCGGGCCAAGCGCCTGGGCGTGGCGGAGGACTTCTGGCAGACCCTCGACCTGCACGTGCACTTGCCCGAGGGCGCCACGCCCAAGGACGGGCCTTCCGCGGGCATCTCGATCGCCACCGCGATCACCTCCGTCCTCACCGGCATTCCGGTGCGCTGCGACGTGGCGATGACGGGCGAGATCACGCTGCGCGGCGAGGTGCTGCCCATCGGCGGGCTGAAGGAGAAGCTGCTCGCGGCCCACCGCGGCGGCATCAAGAGCGTGCTGATCCCCCAGGAGAACGTGAAGGACCTGGCGGAAATTCCCGACGAGGTGAAGAACGAGATCGAGATCGTGCCCGTGCGCTGGTTCGACGAGGTGCTCGAG
>JAAOZZ010000124.1 GCA_012274175.1 Betaproteobacteria bacterium | reverse complement strand
CTGCTGAACGACATTCCCGCCGCCGCGACGATGCTCGAGGTCGCCTTCCACGTGCCCTACGCCCTCGACGGGCGCAACTCGAGCTTCGTGCGCGCCGACGCGAACCCGAAGGCCACCGGCTTCGACGTGTCGCTGCACTTCTCCGTGCCGAGGCTGCCGGCGCCTTCGCCCAACAACGGCGCCGGCGGGCCGGGGATCCAGCCGCCCCTCAATACGCCCGACCCGCGCAGCCTCTTCCTCGGCTATCGCTACGATTTCGCCGAGCTTCCCGTGCCGATGACCCCGCGCATCGCCGACGAGCGCGTGGGCTACTTCACCACCAGCCACACCGACTTCTCCGACGACCTCGATCCGAACCCGAACGTCACCTACATCAACCGCTGGAGGCTGGAGAAGAAGGACCCCAACGCGGCGATGTCCGAGCCGGTGAAGCCCATCGTCTACTGGATCGACCGGAACATTCCCGACAAGTACCGCAAGCCCATCACCGACGGCATCCTCGAGTGGAACAAGGCCTTCGAGCGCATCGGCTTCAAGGACGCGATCCAGGTGAAGGTCCAGCCCGACGACGCGAAGTTCGAGACGGCCGACATCGGGCACGCCACCGTGCGCTGGTACCTGTCCTCCGACGGCGGCCCGGCCATCGGCCCGAGCCACGTCGATCCGCGCACCGGCGAGATCCTCGACGCCGACATCCTCTTCACCGACGTCTTCACCCGCAGCAGCCGGCGCTTCATCGTGGAGGACCTGCCGCGCCCGAGCTCCGGCACCGCGCTGCCCACGTTGTCCCTGGGCCGCGACTTCGACTACTGCTCGTTCGCCGAGCAGGCCCACGAGGAGGCCGATTTCGCGCTCGACATCCTCGAGGCGCGCGGCGAGCTGGATCCCTCGAGCCCCGAGGCGGACCAGTTCGTCTACAACTACGTGAAGGAAGTCATCACCCACGAAGTCGGGCATACCCTCGGGCTGCGCCACAACTTCCGCGCCTCCACCGTCTACACCGCGGCACAGCTGCGCGATCCGGAATTCACCCGCAAGCACGGCGTGGTGGGATCCGTCATGGACTACGCGCCGTTCAACATCCCCGTGAAGGGCGAGGAGAAGGCCGATTACGTGAATCCCGGCCTGGGCCCCTACGACTACTGGGCGATCGAGTACGGCTACAAGCCGCTGGACGGGACCAACGACAAGGCGGAGCTGGCGAAGATTGCGGCCCGCGGCTCGAAGGAGCCGTGGCTCGCCTACGGCACCGACGAGGACTCGTTCATCGGCGGCGCGCCCCAGGGCATGGACCCGACCGTGAACGTCTGGGACCTGTCGGACGATCCGCTCGCCTACTACCGCAAGCGCCTCGAGCTTTCCCAGGAGCTGTGGCATCGCCTCGAGGCGAAGCAGCTCGCGCCCGGCGAGACCTACGACGGACTGCGCCGCAGCTTCCTCGCGGGCTTCAACCAGCTGAGCCGCGGCCTCGTACCCGCCACCAAGTACATCGGCGGGATCGTGCAGGTGCGCGACCGCGCGGGCACCGGCCGGCTGCCTTTCACGCCGGTCCCCGCGAGCGAGCAGCGCGCCGCCTTGAAGATCCTCGCCGACGGCATGTTCTCCGTGGAGAGCTTCAAGTTCAAGCCCGATTTCCTGGCGAGCCTGCCTTACAGCCGCCTCGACTATTTCACGCTCCTTCAGCAGGGCGCAAGCGTCACCTCGCAGCCGATGATCAGCGTGCCCAGCACGATCCTGGGCATGCAGCGCAACGTGCTCGACCAGGTGATGAGCGGCGTCGTGGCCGAGCGCATCCTCGAGTCCCAGGGCATGGTGAGGAACCCGAAGGACGCCTTCTCGCTCTCGGAGCTCTACGACACCCTGCAGGCCTCCATCTGGAGTGAGCTGAAGAGCGGGCGCGAGATCACGCCAATGCGCCGCAACCTCCAGCGGGAGCACCTGCGGCGCATGGCCGATGCGCTGCTGCGTCCCGTGGCGAATACGCCGGCGGACGCGCGCAGCCTGCTGCGCATGGACGCGATCGCGCTCGCCAAGGAAATCCGCCGCGCCCAGTCGAAGCCGGCCTACTCGAAGGAGACCCGGGCGCACCTGGCGGAAAGCCTGGAGACGCTCGAGCAGGCCCTCAAGGCGCCGATGCAGCGACTCGGCGCGTAACCGGTCCCACCCGCGCGAAGGCTCGCCGTCGCGTCCGGCGGGCCTTCGCTTTTTGGAGCCCAGCCCGCGATTGCGGCACAATGGCCGCTTGGCCACGCGACGCAGGAGCCCCTCGGAGGAAGTCTCGTTCAAGCCGGTGGATAACGCCCGGCTGGCGGCCCTTTGCGGCCCGCTCGACGCGAACCTGCGGCAGATCGAGACCGCGCTCGATGTGACCATCGCCCGGCGCGGGGAGCGGTTCGCCGTCTCCGGCGCGAAGGACAAGGCGGCGCAGGCGGCCCAGGCGCTGCGCCGGTTCTACGGCGACGCTCACCACGACCTGAGCGTCGAGGACATCCAGCTGGGGCTGGTGGCGATCGCGCACCCGCGTCCCACGGGGGAGAAGGAAGCCCCGGCGCTGATGATCCCGCGCCACAGCGAGCTGACCGCGCGCACGCCGCGGCAGGCCCAGTACCTGCAGCAGATGCGCGGCTACGACATCACCTTCTGCGTGGGGCCCGCCGGCACCGGCAAGACCTTCCTCGCGGTGGCCGCCGCGGTGGACGCCCTCGAGCGCGACACCGTCAAGCGCATCGTGCTCACCCGCCCCGCGGTGGAGGCGGGCGAGAAGCTGGGCTTCCTGCCGGGAGACCTCGCCGCCAAGGTGGACCCGTACCTGCGCCCGCTCTACGACGCGCTCTACGACCTCATGGGCTACGACAAGGTGAACCGCGCCTTCGAGCGCGGCGCCATCGAGATCGCGCCCCTCGCCTTCATGCGCGGGCGCACGTTGAACCACGCCTTCGTGATCCTCGACGAGGCGCAGAACACGACGCCCGAGCAGATGAAGATGTTCCTCACGCGCATCGGCTTCGGGAGCAAGGCCGTGATCACCGGGGACGTGACGCAGATCGACCTCGCGAAGGGCCAGGCCTCGGGCCTCGTCGACGCGCGCGAGGTGCTCACCGGCGTGCGCGGCATCGCGATGACGCAGTTCCGCTCGGAGGACGTGGTGCGCCATCCGCTCGTGCAGGCGATCGTGGACGCCTACGACCGGCACTCGGCGAAAAGGACGTGAGCGGCCCCGGGCCGGCGCTCGCGATCCAGCGCGCCTCGCGAGCGGCCCACATTCCGCCGGACCGCGCGCTGCGCCGGTGGGCCCGGGCCGCGCTCGCGCGCGCCTCCTCGGTCACCCTCCGGTTCGCGGTGCAGTCGGAGGCGCGGGAGCTCAACCGGCGGTTTCGCGGCAAGGATTACGCGACCAACGTCCTGACCTTCGCGTACGACGCCGCGCGCGGAGCGCCGCTCGCGGGCGACGTCGTGGTCTGCCCCGCGGTGGTGGCGCGGGAGGCGCGGGCGCAGGGCAAGCGCCTCGAGGCCCACTATGCGCACCTGGTGGTCCACGGCCTGCTGCATATGCAAGGCTACGACCACGAGCGGGCTGCCGACGCCCGGCGCATGGAGCGCCGCGAGCGCGCGATCCTCGAGCGCCTGGGATTCCCCGATCCTTATGCGCCGGCATAGCGTCCTGCAGGCTTCGGCCCGCCTTGCTAGAGTATTGCGGTTCCCCACCTCCCATCCCGCATGAACGAACCCGCCAAGCCGAGCCTGCTCGAGCGGCTGTCCTCGCTCCTGTTGCGCGAACCCGAGGACCGCGACCAGCTGGTCGAGCTGCTGCATTCGGCGTTCGAGCGCCACCTGCTCGACGCCGAGGCGCTGTCCATGATCGAGGGCGTGCTCCAGGTCTCGGAGACGCAGGTGCGCGACGTGATGCTTCCGCGCTCCCAGATGGACATGATCGACGTGGCGGAAAGCCCCGAGAAGTTCATCCCGTTCGTGATCGAGACCGCCCACTCGCGCTTTCCGGTGTTCGAGGAGAACCGCGACAACGTGATCGGCATCCTGCTCGCGAAGGACCTGCTGCGCTTCTACGCCGAGAGCGAGTTCAACGTGCGCGAGATGCTTCGCCCCGCGGTGTTCGTCCCGGAGGCCAAGCGGCTGAACGTGCTGCTGAAGGAGTTCCGCGCCAACCGCAACCACATCGCCATCGTCGTGGACGAGTACGGGGGCGTGTCGGGCCTCATCACGATCGAGGACGTGATCGAGCAGATCGTGGGCGACATCGAGGACGAGTACGACTTCGACGAGACCGAGGACAACATCCTGGTGGACCGCAGCGGCCGCTACCGGGTGAAGGCGGTCACCGAGATCGCCGACTTCAACAGCCACTTCGGGACCGCGTTCTCCGACGAGGACTACGACACGGTGGGCGGCCTCGTGGTGGGGCGCTTCGGGCGGCTGCCGAAGCG
>JAAOZZ010000123.1 GCA_012274175.1 Betaproteobacteria bacterium | reverse complement strand
CTTCGACTCGGGGTCGACGGGCAGCGGGGCGTTGCCGGGAAGGCGGTCGAGCATCTCCTTCGTGCGGCGCAGGATCCACACCGGCTTGCCGCGCCATTCCACCGTGATCTGCTGGCCCGGCTCGACCTTGGAGATGTCGAACTCCACGGGCGCCCCGGCGGCGAGCGCGCGGGCGCTCGGGGCCCAGCTGGCGAGGAATGGCACGGCGACCCCCGCGCCGGCGGCGGCGCCGGCGACGGCAGTCGCGACCAGGAGGAGCCGTCGACGTTTTTCGTCGACGTTATCGGATACGGTGGCGGTCATTGTGGAAGGCGAAGGGGAGGGAGGAGGGCGGGGAGTCAGGCTAATTGAACATTTTAGCGGATTTGGTCCCCCCTCTTAAAGCCCATCGACAGCGAGCCCGGTTGACGCCGGTCCGGCGGGACCCTAGATTGGGCACCGTCCCCAATCGAAATGGCCTCCATGAGCATCGCTTCGGAATTCCGGGAATTCGCGATCAAGGGCAACGTCGTCGACCTCGCGGTGGGCGTGATCGTGGGTGCGGCCTTCGGCAAGATCGTCGACTCGATGGTGAACGACCTCCTGATGCCGGTCATCGGACGCATCACCGGCGGGCTGGAATTCACCAATTACTTCATCGCCCTCGCCCCCATTCCGGCAAGCGTGCCCCATACCCTCGAGGCGGTGAAGAAGGCAGGGATCCCGGTGATCGCCTGGGGCAATTTCACCAACATGGTGTTCAACTTCGCGATCCTCGCCTTCGTGGTGTTCATCATGGTCCGGCAGATCAACCGCCTGCGCCGCCAGGCCCCGGTCGCCCCGGCCGCGCCCACCGAGGAAGGGGTCCTGCTGCGCGAGATCCGCGACGCCCTGAAGAAGTAGGGCGCGCCCCTTACGGAGCCCCCCGCCGGTACAATCGGCGGTTTTCCCCGTTTCCCGCCCCTCGCCATGCGCAAGCTCTGGCTCGTCTTCGCCCAGGCCGTGACCCTCACGCTCGCCGTGATCTTCGTGGTGAGCCTGGTGAAGCCCGAATGGATGGCGTGGCGCACCCAGGTGGTCGAAGTGCACGAGACCCCTGGGTCGGCCGCGGAGAACTCGCTCTCCGCGGCCGCGGGCCTCGGGGGGCACGGGTTCACATTCAGCGACGCCGCGAGGAAGGCGATCCCTTCGGTGGTGAACATCTCGGCCACCCGCCAGGTGCGCCGCCGCAACCCGCTGCTCGACGATCCTGCGTTCCAGCGCTTCTTCGGCGAGCGGTTCAACCTGCCGCCGGACACGCAGCTCTCGCTCGGATCCGGCGTGATCGTGAGCCGGGAAGGCTACATCCTCACCACCGAGCACGTGGTCGAGGGGGTGTCGGACATCCAGGTGAGCCTGCACGACGGCCGCACCCTGGCCGGCAAGATCGTGGGCATGGACCCGGACACGGACCTCGCGGTCGTGCGCGTGTCGACTTCGGGCCTCACCCCGATCACCTTCGGCGAGTCGGATCGCGCCAAGGTGGGCGACGTCGTGCTCGCGATCGGGGACCCCTTCAGCGTGGGCCAGACCGTGACCATGGGCATCGTGAGCGCCGTGGGGCGCGAGATCGGCTCGGCCAATCCCTTCGGCAGCTTCATCCAGACGGACGCGGCGATCAACCCGGGCAACTCCGGGGGCGCGCTCGTGGACGTGCGCGGCAACCTGATCGGCATCAACACCCTGATCTTCTCGCGCTCGGGCGGCTACCAGGGCATCGGCTTCGCCATTCCCGTGAGCCTCGCCAAGCGCATCATGGAGCAGATCATCGAGACCGGAAGCGTGACCCGAGGGTGGTTCGGCATCGAGGTGGCGGACATCACCCCGGAGCTCGCCGAGTCCCTGGGGCTCAAGGGCACCCGGGGGGCCATCGTCGGGGCGATCGAGCGCGGGAGCCCTGCCGAAAAGGGCGGACTGAAGCTGGGCGACGTCATCGTGGAGATCGACGGCAGGCCCGTGGGCGACGTGAACACGGCCCTCAACGGGATCGCCGGCGCCCCGCCCGGCAAGTCCGTCCCGGTGAAGGTCGTGCGCCGCGACCAGCAGCTCACGCTCGACGTGCTGGTGGGCAAGCGCAAGCCCCGGCCGCGCAACGAGGAATAAGCGCTATTCCGACGGGCCTTTTGCGAGTGCGCCGTCCTTGCGGCGCTTGTCGATGAACTGCGCGAAGAAGATCCCGAGCTCGTAGAGCACGCACATGGGCAGCGCGAGCGCGACCTGGGACACGACGTCCGGCGGCGTCACGATCGCGGCCACGATGAAGATCGCCACGACGACGTAGCCGCGCCACTCGCGCAGCTGCTCCACGCTGACCAGTCCCGCGAGGACCAGCACGACCACCACCACCGGGACTTCGAAAGCAAGGCCGAAGGCGAGGAACATACCGAGGACGAAATTGAAGTACGCCTCGATGTCCGGCGCCACCGAGATGCTCTTGGGCGCGAACCGCGCGATGAACGCGAACACCCTGCCGAACACGATGAAGTAGCAGAACGACATCCCGAGGACGAAGAGCAGGGTGCTGCTCACCACCAGCGGCAGCACGAGCTTCTTCTCGTGGGCGTAGAGACCCGGCGCCACGAAAGCCCAGGCCTGGTACAGCACGTAGGGCAGCACCGCCAGGAACGCCGCCATGAACGCGATCTTCATCGGGATGAGGAACGGCGTGATGACGCCGGTCGCGATCATGTGCGAGCCCTGGGGCAGGCTGCGGATGAGCGGCATCGCGAGCAGGTCGTAGAGCTCGGAGCTGAAGAAAAGGGCGGGGGCGCACGCGATCAGGAACGCGACCATGGATCGCACCAGCCGCTCGCGCAGCTCGATCAGGTGGGAGAGGAAGGTTTCCTGGGCCTCGTCCAGCATCGAAGGAAGGCGCGGCGCGCTCAGGTGGAAGGCTTCGCGGGATCGGCCCGTAGCGCCGTGGGCTCCTCGATGCCCAGCTCGAGCTGGGGCGAGCTTGGCGCCGGCTCGGCTGCGGCCGCGGCCGCACCCACCCCGGAAGTGGCCGCTTCGAGGTCGCCGGCCACGGACGACTGCATGTCGCGCACCGCGCTCTCGGCCTGCGCGGCGTGGGATTCGACGTCGGACTGGAACGAGCGCGCCGCGTTCTCGAACTCGGCCTTCACCTGGCCCAGGTCCGCCATCTCCATCTCGCGGTTGATGTCGGCCTTCACCTGGGAGACGTAGCGCTGCAGCCGGCCGAAGAGCACGCCCAGCGTGCGCGCCACCTTGGGCAAGCGCTCCGGTCCCACGAAGACGAGCGCCACGATGCCGATCACGAGGATCTCGGAAAACCCGATGTCGAACATGGCGGTGGTCGCGAGGACGGGATGCGGCGGGCGCGGCCGGACGCCGCGGGCGCGCTTCCCGGTCAACCCTTCTGCTTTTCCTTCACCTCGCCCTCGATGGTCGAGCCCGAAGCGGTGATCTCGCCGGCGGGCTTGACGGGATCGTCGGCCTTCATGCCGTCCTTGAAGCCCTTCACGGCTCCCCCGAGGTCGGTGCCGATGTTGCGCAGCTTCTTCGTCCCGAAGATCAGCAGCACGATCACGAGCACGATCAACCAATGCCAGATACTGAACGAACCCATTGCAATCTCCTGGTGCGGCGCGCGGCCCCTAGTCCTTCACGAGCATGCGCGGAAGCACGTCGGGACCGCCGATGACATGGATATGCAAATGATACACGTCCTGCCGCGCCACCCGCCCGGTGTTCACGATGGTGCGGAAGCCGTCCGTGGCGCCCTGCTCGCGGGCCAGGCGCCCGGCCACGGCCAGCATGCGGCCCAGCACGGGGGCGTGCTCGGCGGTCACTTCCGCGAGGGAGGCCACGTGCGCCTTGGGGATGATCATGAAGTGCACCGGGGCCACCGGCTGGATGTCGTGGAAGGCCAACATCTCGTCGTCTTCGTACACCTTGCGGCTGGGAATCTTGCCCTCGACGATCTTGCAGAAGATGCAATCGCTCATCGCCCGCCCTCCTTTGGCCTGGAATCCTTTTCCTCGATGCCGGAGCGGCCCTCGCGCCGCTCGAGCTCCGCCAGCACCTCGGCCACCGGGACCCCGTGCCAGCCCAGCATCACCAGGCAGTGGAACCACAGGTCGGCGGTCTCGTGGACGATCGCTTCCCGCTCCCCGCCCTTGGCCGCGATCACGGCCTCGGTGGCTTCCTCGCCCACCTTCTTGAGGATCGCGTCGAGGCCCTTGCGCCGCAGCGAAGCAACGTAGGACGTGGAAGGGTCCGCCCCGGACCGCGCGGCGATCGCGGCTTCGAGGCGATCGAGGATGTCGCGCTCAGCCATCGCCGGCGCTCCCCGCGATCACCGGATCGGTGGCGACCCAGCGCCGGTCCGCCCCCGCGCCGTCGAGCCGCTGGAAGAAGCAGCGCCGGCGCCCCGTGTGGCACGCGATGCCGGCCACGGATTGCACCTGCCGCAGCACGGTGTCGGCATCGCAGTCGAGCCGCACCTCGAGCACCTTGAGCACATGGCCCGAGGTCTCGCCCTTCTTCCACAGCGCCTTGCGCGAGCGCGACCAGTAGGTGGCCTCGCCAGATTCGACGGTGCGCGCGAGGGACTCGCGGTTCATCCACGCGACCATGAGCACCTCCCCGGAGGCGGCGTCCTGCGCCACCGCGGGCACGAGGCCGTCCGCGTTCCATGCCACGGTCTCGATCCAGTCTTCGCTCACAGGCGCATCTCGATTCCCCGGGCGGCAAGGTAGCGCTTGGCCTGCGGAATGGCGATCTGGCCGAAGTGGAACACCGAGGCGGCGAGCACCGCGTCGGCTCCGCCGCGCTCGATGCCCAGCGCCAGGTGCTCGAGCGTGCCCACGCCGCCGCTCGCGATGACGGGCACCGTCACCGCCTGCGTGACGGCGCGGGTGAGCTCCAGGTCGAAGCCGCTCTTGGTGCCGTCCCGATCCATGCTCGTGAGCAGGATCTCGCCCGCGCCGCGCGCGGCCATCTCGCGGGCCCATTGCACGGCGTCGAGCCCGCGCGCCTTGCGCCCTCCATGGGTGTAGACCTCCCATCGGCCCGGGCCCGAGGCGCGCGCGTCGATCGCCACCACGATGGCCTGGGAGCCGAAGCGGCGCGCCGCCTCCTCGACCAGGCCGGGATTCTCGACCGCGGCCGTGTTGATGCTCACCTTGTCGGCGCCCGCGTTGAGAAGCTTGCGCACGTCGGCCACCGAGCGCACGCCCCCGCCCACCGTGAGGGGGATGAACACCTGGTCGGCGACCCGCTCGATCACCGCCACGATGGTGTCGCGCTCGTCGCTCGAGGCGGTGATATCGAGGAACGCGAGCTCGTCGGCGCCTTCCTGGTCATAGCGCCGGGCGACCTCCACCGGGTCGCCGGCATCGCGCAGGGCGACGAAATTCACTCCCTTCACCACGCGTCCGGCGTGCACGTCGAGGCAGGGGATGATCCGCTTGGCGAGGCCCACCTAGGCCTCGCCGGCGGCCAGCTTCACCGCCGCGGCGAAATCGAGCTTGCCCTCGTAGATGGCCCGTCCGGTGATGCAGCCGGTGATGCCCTCGGACTCGACCGCCATCAACGCCCGCACGTCCTCCAAGCTGTTCAGGCCGCCGCTCGCGATGACCGGCACCGTGAGAGCCTGGGCGAGGCGCACGGTAGCCGCGATGTTCACGCCGGTCATCATGCCGTCGCGCCCGATGTCGGTGTAGATCACCGCCTCGACCCCGTAATCCTGGAAGCGCTTGGCGAGGTCGACCACGTCGTGGCCGGTGAGCTTCGACCAGCCGTCGGTGGCGACCTTGCCGTCCTTGGCGTCCAGGCCCACGATGATGTGGCCCGGGAACGCGTCGCAGGCCTCGTGCAGGAAGCCGGGATTCTTCACCGCCGCGGTGCCGATGATGACGTAGGAGACGCCGTCGTCGAGGTAGCGCTCGATGGTGTCCAGGTCGCGGATGCCCCCGCCCAGCTGGATCGGGATGTCGGAATCCACCGCCGCGACGATCGCCTTGATGGCCACCTCGTTGCGCGGCTTGCCCGCCATCGCCCCGTTCAGGTCCACCACGTGCAGCCGGCGCGCGCCCTTGCCGACCCATTGCGCGGCGGCCTCTCCGGGCTTGGGGGAAAACACGGTGGCCTTGTCCATGCGCCCCTGCTCGAGGCGCACGCATTGGCCGTCCTTCAGGTCGATCGCGGGAATGATCAGCATGGCTGCAGGGGGCGGAACCTCAGGGATTCCAGGTGGCGAAATTGCCGAGTAGCGTGAGCCCCGCGACGCTGCTCTTCTCGGGATGGAATTGCGTGGCGAAAATATTATCGCGCGCGATGGCCGAGGTAAAGGCGTCGGGGTAGCGGGTGGTGGCGGCCGCGAGCGCCGCCTGCGCGGGCTCGCAGTAGTAGCTGTGCACGAAGTAGAAGCGCGCGCCGTCGGCGATGCCCCTCCAGAGCGGGTGCGAGCCCGCCTGCCGGACCTCGTTCCAGCCCATGTGCGGAACCTTCAGGCCCGCGGCGCGCCGCTCGGGCGTGAGGCGGAATCCGACGACGCGGCCCGGCAGCAGCCCGAGGCCCGGCGTGTCGCCCTCTTCGCTCGCCTCGAAGAGCATCTGCAGCCCGATGCAAAGCCCGAGGAAGGGTTTCGTTGCGGCGGCCTGCCCGACCGCTTCCCCCAGCCCGTGCTCGTTGAGCGAGCGCATGCAGTCGGGCATTGCGCCCTGGCCGGGGAACACCACGCGGTCGGCGCTGCGAATGGCGGCGGGATCGGAGGTGATCTCGACCTGGGCCTCGGGCGCGACGTGCAGCAGCGCCTTCTGCACCGAGCGCAGGTTGCCCATTCCGTAGTCGACGATGGAGATGCGTTGCGACATCGGCGCGAGGCGCGGTCCGGCCCTAGAGCGCTCCCTTGGTGGAAGGTATGGCGCCGGCCGCGCGCGGATCGGGCTCCACCGCCATGCGCAGCGCGCGCGCGAAAGCCTTGAAGACGGTCTCGCACTGGTGGTGCGCGTTGTCTCCCCGCAGGTTGTCGATGTGCACCGTCGCCATGGCGTGGTTCACGAAGCCCTGGAAGAATTCGTGGGTGAGGTCCACGTCGAACTCGCCCACGCGCGCGCGCGCGAAGTCCACGTGGAACTCGAGCCCCGGGCGGCCGGAAAAATCCACCACCGCCCGCGAAAGCGCCTCGTCCAGCGGCACGTAGGCGTGGCCGTAGCGCCGGATGCCCTTCTTGTCCGCCAGCGCCTTGGCCACCGCCATGCCGAACGTGATGCCGATGTCCTCGACCGTGTGGTGGGCGTCGATCTCGAGGTCGCCCTTGGCGCGCACGGTGAGGTCCAGTGCGCCGTGGCGCGCGACCTGGTCGAGCATGTGGTCGAGGAAAGGGATGCCGGAGGCGAGGCTCGCCGCGCCGCGCCCGTCCAGGTCCACCTCGACGTGGATCTGCGTCTCCTTGGTGTCGCGTTGGATTTGCGCCTTGCGCATCGATGTCATGCGACCGCCGCGGCGAGGGCCTCGAGCAGTCTATCGTTCTCTTCGGCGGTACCGACCGTGAGCCTCAGGCAGTGGGCGAGCAGGGGATGCGAGCCGTGGAAGTTGCGGACCAATATACCACGGCCTTTCAGCGCCTCGAACGCGGACAGCGCATCGGGCACGCGCACGAGAACGAAGTTCGCCGCCGAGGGGAAGCGCTCGATCCGCGCGATCGCGTCCAGCGCGGCTTCGAGCCGTGCGCGATCGGCCACGATGCGCCGGGTCTGCTCCTCGAGCACCTCGCGATGGTCCAGCAGAAGCTCTCCGGCCGCCATGGAAAGGGCGTTCACGTTGTAGGGCAGCCGCAGCTTCTCCAGCTCGCGCAGCCACTCGGGCGTGCCGATGGCCAGCCCCAGCCGCAGCCCCGCGAGCCCGAGCTTCGAGACGGTGCGCACGAGCAGCAGGTTCGGATGCCGCCCCACCTCGGAAAGCAGCGACGCGCCGCCGGAGAACGCGTAGTAGGCCTCGTCCACCACCACCAGCCCGGGCGCCGCGGCCACGATGCGCAGGATCGCCTCGCGCGGGAAAAGATTGCCGGTCGGATTGTTGGGATAGGCGATCCACGTGAGGGCCGGCCGGTGCTTCGCGATCGCCGCGAGCAAGGCCTCCTCGTCGAGGGTGAAATCCGGGCGCAGCGCCACCCCGTGATAGCCGAGCCCGCACGCGACGGCGCTCATCCGGTACATGGCGAAGGAGGGCTCGGGTGCCACGACCGTCGCGCCCGGGCGGGCGAGCGCCATCGAGACCACCTGCAGGATCTCGTCCGAGCCGTTGCCCAGCAGCACCTCGAGGCGGTCGGGAATGTCCATGGCTTCCCGCAGCCGCCGCTTGAGGCCCGGCGCCGCGGGATCGGGATAGCGGTTGATCGCCACCCGGGCGAGACGGTCGCCCATCTCGCGCGCGAGCGCCTCCGGCAATCGGTAAGGATTTTCCATGGCGTCCAGCTTCACCAGCCCTTCGGCATTCGCCACGTGGTAGGCGGCCAGGGCGCGGATCTCCTCGCGCACCAGGGCAGCGGGTCCCTTGCTCACCGCCGGTCCTTGTCCATGCGCCATTCCGCGCTGCGGGCGTGGGCCTCGAGGCCCTCGGCGCGCGCGAGCGTGGCGGCCGAGCGGCCCAGGCGCTGCGCGGCGCCGGCGGACACGGCGATGAGGCTCGATCGTTTCTGGAAATCGTAGACGCCGAGCGGCGAGGAAAATCGCGCCGTGCGCGAAGTGGGCAGCACATGGTTGGGCCCCGCGCAGTAGTCGCCCAGCGACTCGGAGGCATAGTGGCCGAGGAAGATCGCTCCGGCATGGCGCAGCGACGGCAGCAGCGCCTCGGGATCCTCCACCGCGAGCTCCAGGTGCTCGGGGGCGATGCGGTTGGCGATGGCGCACGCCTCGGCCAGGTCGCGCACCCGGATGAGCGCCCCGCGGGCCCTAAGCGAGGCCTCGATGATGGCCCGGCGCGGAAGCTCGTCGATCTGGCGGCGCATCGATCGCGCGACCGCCTCGATGAAGCCCGCGTCGGGCGACAGCAGGATCGCCTGGGCGATCTCGTCGTGCTCCGCCTGGGAGAAGAGGTCCATCGCGACCCAGTCGGCGTGGGCGCTCGCGTCCGCGATCACGAGCACTTCCGAAGGGCCCGCCACCATGTCGATGCCGACCCGCCCGAAGACGCGCCGCTTGGCGGCGGCCACGTAGGCGTTGCCCGGCCCCACGATCTTGTCGACCGCTGGCACGGTCGCGGTGCCGAACGCGCGCGCGCCGATCGCCTGGGCGCCGCCCACGCGCACGATGCGATCGACGCCTGCGAGCGCGGCCGCGGCGAGCACCGGCGCGTTCACCACGCCGTCGGGCGTGGGCGTCACCATCACGAGCTCGGGCACGCCCGCCACTTTCGCCGCCACCGCGCTCATGAGGACCGACGAGGGATAGGCCGCCTTCCCGCCGGGAACATAGAGTCCCACCCGGTCGAGGGGCGTGACCTGTTGGCCCAGCACCGTGCCATCGCCATCGTCGACGCGCCAGGATCCCTGCACCTGCCGCTCGTGATACGCGCGGATGCGCGCAGCGGCGAGCTTGAGCGCTTCGCGCTGCTCGGCGGGCAGGCCTTCCAGCGCCGCACGGGCCTGGGAGAGCGGGACCACGAGCTCCGCGGCCGAGGCCGGAGTCCACCGGTCGAAGCGCGCGGTGTACTCGATGAGCGCCGCGTCGCCCCGGGCGCGCACCCCGTCGAGGATGGCGGCCGTGGCGCGCTCCACGCTTTCGTCCTGGGCGGCCTCGAAGGCGAGCAGCCGGGCGAGCTCGTCCTCGAACCCGGGAGCGTCGGTGGAAAGGCTGCGCGGCTCAGCCATGGCTTGCCTTGCGCAGGGCCTCGATCAGGGGAGCGAGCGCCTCGCGCTTGAGCTTGAGGGAGGCGGGGTTCACGACGAGGCGGCTCGACACCGGCATGATGTCCTCCACCGCCTTCAGGCGGTTGGCCTTGAGCGTGCCGCCGGTATCGACCAGGTCCACGATCGCGTCGGCGAGCCCCACCAGGGGTGCGAGCTCCATCGATCCGTAGAGCTTGATCAGGTCCACGTGCATGCCCTTGGCGGCGAAGTGCTCGCGCGCCGTGCCGATGTACTTGGTCGCCACCCTGAGGCGCGCCCCGCGCTTGACCGCCGCCGCGTAGTCGAAATCCTCCGGCACCGCGACCACCATCCGGCATTTCGCGATCCCCAGGTCCAGCGGTTGGTACAGGCCCTGCCCGCCATGCTCGGCCAGCAGGTCCCGCCCCGCCACGCCCAGGTCGGCGGCGCCATATTGCACATAGGTCGGAACGTCCGCGGCCCGCACGAGGATCAGGCGCAGCCCCGCCCGATTGGTGCCCAGGATCAGCTTGCGCGAGGTCTCGGGATCTTCCGCGGGCACGATGCCGGCGGCGGCGAGGAGCGGCAGCGTCTCCTCGAAGATGCGTCCCTTGGCGAGGGCGAGCGTGATCATGCTTGAAGTGGTCAAGGCCTGGGCCCTCAGGATACCCGCGCGATGCGCGCGCCGAGCTGGGCGAGTCGCGCCTCGATGTGCTCGTAGCCGCGGTCGAGATGGTAGATGCGGTCGATGAGGGTTTCGCCCTCGGCCACGAGGGCGGCGATCACGAGGCTCGCCGAGGCCCGGAGATCCGTGGCCATCACCGTGGCGCCGGCGAGCCTTTCCACGCCGTGCACGACGGCGGTGTTGCCCTCGATCTCCACGTGCGCCCCGAGCCTGCGCAGCTCCTGCACGTGCATGAAGCGGTTCTCGAAGATGGTCTCGGTCACGAACGCAGTGCCCTCGGCCACGGCGTTCAGGGCGATGAACTGCGCCTGCATGTCGGTGGGAAAGCCCGGATACGGGGCCGTGCGCAGCGATACCGCCTTCGGGCGCTCGCCCATGCGCAACCGGATCGCATCGCCCTGCGCTTCGACCCGGGCCCCCGCCTCCCGCAGCTTGTCGACGACGGCGTCGAGGCTGCCCAGGGGCGCGTGGGTGAGCGTCACGTCCCCGCGGGTCGCGGCGGCGGCGGCGAGGAACGTGCCCGCCTCGATGCGATCGGGCATCACGGAGTGCTCGGCGCCGGAAAGCCGCTCCACGCCCTCGATCTCGATCACGTCGCCGCCCTGGCCGCGGATGCGCGCGCCCATGGCGACGAGGCATCGCGCGAGGTCGACCACCTCGGGCTCGCGCGCGGCGTTCTCGAGCACGGTCCGGCCGTCGGCGAGGCACGCCGCCATCATGAGGTTCTCGGTGCCCGTCACTGTCACGGTGTTCATGGAGATGCGCGCGCCCTTCAGCCGCGAGGCGCTCGCGTGGATGTAGCCCGACTCGATCGCCACCTTCGCGCCCATGGCCTCGAGGCCCCTGATGTGCAGGTCCACGGGCCGCTCTCCGATCGCGCATCCGCCCGGCAGCGAGACGCGCGCCTCCCCGAAGCGGGCGGTGAGCGGCCCCAGCGCGAGGATCGAGGCGCGCATCGTCTTCACCAGCTCGTAGGGGGCGAACGGCTCCGCCACCCGGCCCGCGTCGAGCTCGACCGCGTGGGCCTCGCGGCGCACCGCCACGCCCATGCGCTCGAGCAGCGCGATCATCGTGCGCACGTCGTTCAGCTCCGGGACGTTGGTGATGCGCATCGGCTCCGGGGTGAGCAGCGCGGCGGCGAGGATGGGCAGCGCCGCGTTCTTCGCGCCCGCCACGCGCACCTCGCCCGAGAGCGGCACGCCGCCGTGGATGGAAAGTCTCTGCATGTGCTTGGATGGCCCGCCGAGGGCCGGCTCAGTTCAGCGCGTGGCCCACTCTTCGGGTGAAAAGGTCTTCATCGACAGGGCGTGGATCTCCTCGCGCATGCGCTCGCCCAGGGCCGCGTAGACGAGCTGGTGCTGGCGCACCCGGTTCAGGCCCGAGAACTCCGGGCTCACCACCAGCGCCTCGAAATGCGCCCCGTCGCCGTGCACCTCGAGGTGGGTGCAGGCGAGGCCGGCGCGGATGGAGCGTTCGATGGAGCTCGCTTCGACCATGGCGTGGTCCTAGTGCCGCAGCTTGTAGCCGCGGCGCAGAAGGTGCAAGGCCAACCATGATAGGGCAGCGAAGGCGCCGCTCGCAAACGCGATGCTCGCCCAGGGCGCCACGTCCGACTGCCCGAAGAACCCGTAGCGGAAGCCGTCGACCGCATAGAAGAAGGGATTGAGCCGGGAAACCGACTGCCAGAACGGCGGCAGCGAACGCACGGAATAGAACACGCCGGCGAGGAATGTGAGCGGCATCACGAGGAAGTTCTGGAACGCGGCCAGCTGGTCGAACTTCTCGGACCAGATGCCGGCAATGATCCCCAGCGCGGCGAGCAGCGCCGAGCCCACGGCCGCGAAGGCGAACGCCCACAGCGGGTGCTCGACCGGCACGGGAACGATCCACAGCGTGGCCACGAAGACGCCGAGCCCCACGGCAATGCCGCGCGCCACCGCCGCGAGCAGGTAGGCCGCGAAGATCTCCGCGGGCGCGATGGGCGCGAGCAGGATGAACACGATGTTGCCCGTGATCTTCGACTGGATGATCGACGAGGAGCTGTTGGCGAACGCGTTCTGCAGCATCGCCATCATCGCGAGTCCCGGGACGAGGAACTGCGCGTAGCTCACGCCGGGAAACGCCTGGACGTGGGCGGCGAGCGCGTGGCCGAACACCACGAGGTAGAGGAGCGCGGAGAGCACCGGGGCGGCCACGGTCTGGAAGCCCACTTTCCAGAATCGCAGCACCTCCTTGTAGAGCAGCGTCGGGAAGCCCGTCATGGCCGCGCCGCCGGCTCCTCGCGGTGCATGATCCTCACGAAGACCTGCTCCAGCTCCGGCTCGGCGACCTCCAGGCTCGCGAGCACGGCGCCGGCCTCCCGCAGGCTCGCGAGCGCCTGCTCGACGTGCGCCATGTCCGCGATGGGAAAGCGCCACCACCCGGCGGCGTCCCGGGTCGCGCGCTCGGCGAGCGGCGCGGGCAGCGCCCCGCGCTCGAGCTTCACGCGCAGCACGCGCTCGGAGAACGCCGCGAGCAGGCGCGCGGTGGTGTCGAGCGCCACGATGCGCCCTTCCTTCATCATCGCGATGCGCGAGCACAGCTGCTGCGCCTCCTCGAGGTAGTGGGTGGTGAGCACCACGGTGTGCCCCGCCTCGTTCAACCCGCGGATGAAGCTCCAGAGCGTCTGGCGCAGCTCCACGTCCACGCCCGCGGTGGGCTCGTCCAGCACGATCACGGGCGGGCGGTGCACGAGCGCCTGGGCCACCATCACGCGCCGCTTCATGCCCCCGGAGAGGCTGCGCATGTTGGCGTCGGCCTTCGAGGCAAGCGCCAGGCGCTCGAGCAGCTCGTCGATCCAGGCGCCGTTGCGCCGCAGGCCGAAGTAGCCCGACTGGATCTCGAGGGTCTCGCGCACCGTGAAGAACGGGTCGAAGACCACTTCCTGGGGCACGATGCCCAGGGCGCGGCGCGCGGCGCGGTAGTCGCCCTGCACGTCGTGGCCCATGACCTCCAGGCGCCCGGAATCGGCGATGGCGAGCCCGCCCAGGGCCGAGATCAGGGTGGTCTTGCCCGCGCCGTTGGGGCCCAGGAGGCCGAAGAACTCCCCGCGGGGCACTTCGAGCGAGACGCCCGCGAGCGCCTGCACGGCGCCGAAACGCTTGCGCACGTCGCGCACCACGACGGCGTGCGCCATGGTCACGGCGCGGTTGCGGGACGGTGCGCCTGGATCAGCTCGGCCACGCCGTAGAGCTCGGCGAGCGCCATGAGGTTGGCAGGAAGGTTGGAAAACTCGAGGGTCTTGCCCCGGGCGAGGGCGAGACGGCGCCATTCGAGCAACAGCGCGACCGCGGAGGAATCGACGCCGGTGATGGCGGAGAAATCGATGACGAGGCGATCCGGGAGGTCCGGGCGGGCCGCATAGGCCTCGCTCTCGGCGAGCACCGCCGGAATGGTCTCGAAGGAGAGCGCTCCCTCGGTGAGCTTCAGGACCTCGTCGCGGGCGGCGGTATTCACTTCTTCTTCGGCGCCGCCGGGGGCTGCTGACTGCGGTTGCGCTCCTCGAGCGTCTTCACGAGCCCGTCGATGCCCGACTTCTGGATCTCGTCGTTGAAGGATCCGCGATAGGTCGTCACGAGCGAGGCGCCGTCGATCACCACGTCGTAGACCTTCCAGCCGCCGTCGGTCTTCTCCATCGCGTAATCGATCGGGATCGGGGGTCCGCCCTGCTGGATCACCGCCGTCCTCACCGTGACGTCCGTGTCCTGGGGCGCGGCCTTGAGCGGCTTCACCTCGATCGTCTGGTTGCGATAGGTGCCGAGCGAGGTCGAATAGGTGCGTACCAGCATCGTGCGGAATTCCTTGACCAGGGCTTCCTTCTGCGCCTCGCTCGCCTTGGACCAGTTGCGGCCCACCGCGAGGCGCGTCATGCGCATGAAATCGAAATGGGGGAGCACCTTGACCTCGGCGAGCTGCACGACCTTGGCGGAGTTGCCGTTCTGCACGTCCTTGTCGGACTTGATGATGGCCAGCACCTCGTCGGTGGTCCTCTTCACGAGACCGTCGGGGGTCTCCTGGGCGAAGGCGGCCGCGGAGACCAGGAGGGCCAGCAGGGCTATGAGCGAACGGAACATGGGAGTATTTACCTGTAGGGAGGTCCGGCCTGGTTCGACCTCGGGGGAGGGGCGCGGTTTCAGCGCGCTACTTTTTCGCCGCGCCGGCCGGGGCCGCGGCGGCGGCAGGAGCCGCGGCGGCGGGCTTCGCGGCCTCGCCCCCATTCCCGGCGCCGCCCGGATTCGCCCCGTTGGCGGGACCCTCCTGGGCCTTGCTGAAAAGGAGCTGGCTGATCAGGCGCTCCAGGACCACCGCCGATTGCGTGATGGTGATGCGATCGCCCGCCACTAGCTTCTTTTCGTCGCCTCCCGCGTCCAGGCCCACGTAGGTCTCGCCCAGCAGGCCCGAGGTGAGGACCGAGGCGGTGGTGTCCTTCGGGAACGTGTAGCGCTTGTCCAGGGCGAGCGTCACGTTCGCCTGGTAGCGATCGTTGTCGAAGCGGATGTCGAAGACCCTGCCCACGAGGACACCCGCGCTCCTCACCGGGGCGCGCACCTTGAGGCCGCCGATGTTGTCGAATCTCGCTTCCACGCGGTAAGTCTCGTTGGCGCGCTCGGCGCCGAGATTGCCCACCTTCAGCGCGAGGACCAGCAGCGCGGCGAATCCCGCGGTGACGAAGGCGCCGAACCAGAGATCGATCGTCGTTCTTTCCATCGTTTCGTTCGCGAGTGGTTCCGGAAGGTTGGTCCGCCTAGCTCTCGCCGCGCAGCATGAGCGAGGTGAGCACGAGGTCCAGGGCGAGGATCGTGAGCGCCGAGCTCACCACCGTGCGGGTGGTCGCCCGCGAG
The DNA here is from genome assembly GCA_012274175.1 of Betaproteobacteria bacterium. Classification (GTDB taxonomy): domain Bacteria; phylum Pseudomonadota; class Gammaproteobacteria; order Burkholderiales; family Usitatibacteraceae; genus Usitatibacter. The sequence continues at coordinate 4,098 of JAAOZZ010000123.1, read as the reverse complement.
ACGCCCTCGGCGGTGGGCGGAGCATCGTAGCCTTCGAAAGTGGCGATGACCGTGATGGCGATTCCGAACACGAAACTCTTCACGACGCCGTTCAAAACATCATACCGGAAGTCGACCGCGGCCTGCATTTGCGACCAGAAGGCGCCGTTGTCCACGCCGATCAGGACCACGGCCACGATGTAGCCGCCGAAGACGCCCATGGCCGCGAAGAGGGCCGCCAGCAGCGGCATCGAGATCACCCCCGCCCAGAAGCGCGGCGCGATCACCCGCGCCATGGGCGAGACCGCCATCATGTCCATCGCGGAGAGCTGCTCGGTCACCTTCATGAGCCCGATCTCCGCCGTGATCGCCGATCCCGCGCGGGAAGCGAAGAGCAGGGCCGCCACCACGGGACCCAGCTCGCGCACGAGCGACAGGGCCACCAGCACGCCGATCGATTCGGTCGCGCCGTACTTCTGCAGGGTCTCGAAGCCCTGCAGCCCCAGCACCATCCCCACGAACAGGCCCGAGACGATGATGATGATGAGCGAGAGCACGCCGCTGAAGTAGACCTCCCGCATCACCAGGCGGAAGCGGTGGAAGCTCGTGCCCGAGGAGGCGAGCACGAGCGTGAAGAAGCGCGCCATCGACCCCACGCGCCAGATGCCGCCGATGAACCGGTGTCCCAGGGTCTCGAGGCCGCGGCGGATCCGGTCAAACATGTCCGCCCCCGGGCGCCAGGCGCACGTCCACCGCATAGGGGCGCGCCGGGTAATGGAACGGCACCGGCCCGTCGATCTCGCCATTCACGAACTGGCGCACGTAGGGCATCGGGGAGCGGCGGATCTCGTCGGGCGTGCCTTCGCCCACGATCACGCCCTCGGAAATGAAATAGAGGTAGTCGACGATCGAGAGGGACTCCACCACGTCGTGGGACACGACGATCGAGGTGGCGCCCAGCGCGTCGTTCAGCTTGCGGATCAGCTGCCCGATCACGGCGAGCGCGATGGGATCGAGGCCGGCGAACGGCTCGTCGTACATGACGAGCAGCGGATCGAGGACCACCGCCCGCGCGAGCGCCACCCTGCGGGCCATGCCCCCGGAGAGCTCCGCGGGCATGAGCCGGTGGGCGCCGCGCATGCCCACCGCTTCCAGCTTCATCAGCACGAGGTCGCGGATCATCGCCTCGCCGAATTTCGTCTGCTCCCGCAGCGGGAATGCGACGTTCTCGTATACGGTGAGGTCGGTGAAGAGCGCCCCGTGCTGGTACAGCATGCTCATGCGCCGGCGCAGTCGGTAGAGGTCGGCGGAGTCGAGCTCGTGCACGGCGTGGCCGGCGATGTAGACCCCGCCCGCGCTCGGTCGCAGCTGCCCGCCGATGATGCGCAGCAGCGTGGTCTTGCCGCTGCCCGAAGCCCCCATGATCGCGACCATCTTTCCGCGCGGAACGCGCATGCGGATTCCCTTGAGGACCGGGCTGCGGTCGTACGAAAAGCTCACCGACTGGACGTCGACCAGGATGTCTTCGGGCACGCGGGGAAATACGAGGCGAAGGGAATCACGATTTTACCAGCTTTGCATCGCGCCCCTCCCCTATAATCGTTCGCGATGCCCTGCCGCGATGCCCACCCGTGAAAAAGCCACGCCTGCTGCTGGTGGACGACGATCCGCTGATCGGCGAGAGCCTCGCCTTCGCCCTGGCGGACGATTACGAGGTGACTCGCGCCGCCGATCGCGCCGGGGCGGTGCGCGCGCTGCGCGAAGGCTTGCGCCCCGACCTCGCCCTGGTCGATCTGGGGCTGCCCCCGGTGCCCCACCTGCCCAACGAGGGTTTCAAGCTGGTGGGGGACCTGCTCGCCCACGCGCCCGAGGTGCGCATCCTCGTGCTCACCGGGCAGAACGAGCAGTCGAACGCCCGCCGGGCGCGCGCGCTGGGCGCCGTGGACCTGGTGCCCAAGCCCTGTGACCCGCAGTTCCTGCGCGCCGCCCTCGCCCGCGCCCTCGACTCGGGAGCGCTCGAGCACCGCGACGACGACGCGGAGAGCTCGCGCACGATCATCGGGGACAGCCCCGCGGTGCGCCGGCTCAGGAGCCAGATCGACCTGTATGCCGCTTCTTCCTTCCCCGCCCTCATCGAAGGGGAGTCCGGCAGCGGCAAGGAGCGCGTGGCGTACTCGCTGCACCACCTGAGCCCGCGGGCGCGGGAGCCTTACCTCGCGCTCAACTGCGCGGCCATCTCGCCCACGCTGGTCGAGCCCACGCTCTTCGGCTACGCCAAGGGCGCCTTCACCGGCGCGCAGCAGGCGAAATCGGGCTACTTCGAGGACGCGGGCGAGGGCACCCTCTTCCTCGACGAGATCGGCGAGCTGCCTCCCGAGCTGCAACCGAAGCTGCTGCGCGTGCTCGAGAACGGCGAGTACCAGCGGGTGGGAGAGACCCAGACGCGCGTGAGCCGCGCCCGCATCGTGGCGGCCACCAACCGCGACTTGCGCGAGGAAGTCGCCCGCGGCCGCTTCCGCTCCGACCTCTACCATCGCCTCTCGGTGTTCGAGCTCGTGGTGCCGCCGCTGCGCGAGCTGGGAGCCGACCGGGTGCGGCTGCTCGACTACTACCGCGGTCTTTATGCAACCAAGGCGGGAAGCGAACCCTTCACGTTCGACGAGTCCGCCCTGGCGCGCTGGCTCGGGTACGGATTTCCCGGCAACGTGCGCGAGCTGAAGAACATCGTGATCCGCCTCACCACCAAGTACGCGGGATACACCGTGGGCGAGGCGGAGCTCGAGGCCGAATTCGCCCCGGCCGCGGAGGGCCCGCGCGCCGACCCGGTGGCGCGCGCCCGCGAAGAGCTGCTGGGCGCGCCTTCGTTCAGCCTGGACGCCACGCTGAAGGGCGTCGAGCAGGCCTACCTGGACGCCGCCCTCGAGATCGCCAACGGCAACATGTCCCAGGCGGCGAAGATCCTGGGGGTATCGCGCAGCACCCTCTACGGACGCCTGGAGGCGGCCGGAAGATCCGGTGCTAAACTGGGCTCCTCCGATCCGGGCGAGGCGCGGGGCTGATTTTTCGAACAACCAGATGCCGCCGCCCCGCCGAGCGTCCATGACGATGTACCTCGAACACTTCGGTTTGCGCGAAGCGCCGTTCCGCATCACGCCGCACACCGAGTTCTTCTTCTCCGGCGCCAATCGCGGCACGACCCTCGAGGCGCTGCTCTACGCGATCACCGCCGGCGAGGGCATGGTGAAGGTCACCGGCGAGGTGGGCAGCGGCAAGACGATGCTCTGCCGCGTGCTGATGGAACGCCTGCCGGAGAGCGTCGAGACCATCTACCTCGCGGTGCCCAGCCTCACCCGCGACGAGATGCTCGCGGCGATCGCGAGCGACCTGTCGATCGAGACGGCCGGGGCCAACACCACGAAGCTCGTGCGCGCGCTCCAGGAGCGGCTGATCGAGATCCACGGGACCGGCAAGCAGGTGGTGGCACTCATCGACGAGGCGCACGCGATGCCGCTCGCCACGCTCGAGGAGATCCGGCTGCTTTCCAACCTCGAGACCGGGACCGAGAAGCTGCTGCAGATCGTGCTCTTCGGGCAGCCCGAGCTCGACCAGCACCTGGCGCTGCCGCACATGCGCCAGCTGAAGGAACGCATCACCCACAGCTTCGCGCTCGCGCCTCTGCCACCGCGGGAGGTGAAGGACTACGTGAACTTCCGCCTGCGCGCGGCCGGCTACCACGGCCCGGATCTCTTCGGCGCCGAGGCCTTGCGCATCATCGCGGAAGCCTCCGAGGGCCTCACCCGGCGCATCAACATCTACGCCGACAAGACGCTGCTCGCCGCCTTCGCCGCGGGCACCCACACCGTGACGGCCGACCATGCGCGCGCCGCTATCACCGATACGCAGATCGTGGTCACGCGGCGCGAATCTCCGCGGCGCCTCGCGAGCGTTGCCGCGGGCGGCCTCGCCGCGGGCGTGGTGCTCGGATTCGTGCTCGCCCAGTTCGTGTCCGTGCCCGCTCCCGGGCCCGCCGACGCCGCGCCGGCGCCGAGCGCGGCGTCGAGCGCTCCATCGCAGGCGGTTGTGCCGGCCCCCATCGCAACTTCGGCTCCCGCCCCATCG
>JAAOZZ010000122.1 GCA_012274175.1 Betaproteobacteria bacterium | reverse complement strand
GGGCACCGTCTCGCGCTCGTGGATGCCGGTGATCTCGCCCACCACGTCGTTCAGGCTCTCCAGGTGCTGCACGCCGATCGTCGTGAAGACGTCGATGCCGTTGGCGAGCAGCTCGTCGGCGTCGTTCCAGCGCTTCGGGTGCCGGGAGCCCGGCGGATTGGCGTGCGCCAGGTCGTCGATGAGGATCACCTGGGGCTTGCGAGCGAGGGCGGCGTCGAGGTCGAGCTCCCCCACGCGCGCCGCGGCGTCCAGGACCGGGGGCGCCACGGCCTCGATGCCCTCGAGCATGGCGCGGGTCTCCGGGTCGTCGTGGGCGTCGACCACGCCGGCCACCACGTCGCGCCCGGCGCCGCGCATGCGCTGCGCGGCGCTCAGCATGGCGATGGTCTTGCCGGCGCCGGGGAAGGCGCCGAAGAAGATCTTCAGCTTGCCGCGATTCATTTCCGAATTGTATCTACAATGGGATCTCCTCCCGGCTGTCGCTGTCCATGCCCTCCATGGAAGATGCCCTGATCCTCGCGCGCGCCCAGTTCGGCATCAACATCGGCTTCCATATCCTGTTCCCCGCGATCACCATCGCGCTCGCGTGGTACCTGGTGGCGTTCCGCATCGCGTACCAGCGGACACGCAACCCGGAATGGCTCGCGACCTACCGGCTGTGGGTGAAGATCTTCGCCCTTACCTTCACCATGGGCGTGGTCACGGGCGTCGTGATGTCGTTCCAGTTCGGGACCAACTGGCCGCGCTACATGACCACCGTGGGCGCCATCGCCGGGCCGCTGCTCGCCTACGAGGTGCTCACCGCGTTCTTCCTCGAGGCGACCTTCCTCGGGGTGATGCTCTTCGGCATGAACCGGGTCCCCGACTGGGTGCACATCGCCTCGGCCCTGCTGGTGGCCTTCGGGACGACCGTCTCGGCCTTCTGGATCCTCGCGCTCAACTCGTGGATGCAGACGCCGGCGGGCCACGTCTTCGCCGACGGGCAGTGGGTGGCCGCGAGCTGGATGGGGGTGATCTTCAACCCCTCGTTCCCGTACCGCTTCACCCACATGATGCTCGCCTCCGGGCTCACCACGTCGTTCGTCATCGCCGGCCTTTCGGCGTGGCGGCTGCTGCGCGCGCCCTCGGACGGCGGTGCGGCGAAGACGATGCGCGCCGGGCTCGTGACCGCCGCGGTGCTGATCCCGATCCAGATCTTCGTGGGAGACCAGCACGGCCTCGACACGCTCGAGCACCAGCCCGCGAAGATCGCGGCCATGGAGGCGATCTGGCACACCGAGCGCGGCGTGCCGCTCGTGCTCTTCGCCATCCCCGACGAGGCGCGCGGGCGCAACGACTACTCGATCGAGCTGCCGTACGGGGCGAGCCTCATCCTGCGCCACCGCGCCGACGCGCAACTGCAGGGACTGGACGCCTTCGGGAAGGACCACCCTCCCGTGGCGCCGGTGTTCTTCGCCTTCCGGGCGATGGTGGGCGTGGGAGTGCTCATGCTCGTGGTCTCGTGGTGGGGCACGTGGGCCACTCGCCGCCGCCGCGCGGCGCCGCGGTGGATGCTCTGGATGCTGGCGCTCTTCACCTTCGCCGGCTGGGTCGCCACCGACGCCGGATGGATCGTGACCGAGATCGGCCGCCAGCCCTGGCTCGTGACGGGCGTGCTGCGCACCGCGGACGCCGCGGGCGATATCTCGCCCGCCCAGCTGGGAGCGAGCCTCACGGGCTACATCCTCACCTACACCATGATGTTCGTCGCGTACATCGTCGTGCTGACCCACATCGCGGGCGCGGGCGCCGGGGACAAGCCGGCCCCCGCGGGCGGTCCCGGCGGCGCGGCCATCGCGAAGGCCACGGAGTGACCATGGACCTGCCCCTGATCTTCATGGTGTTGATGGGCGTGTCCGTCCTCGCCTACGTGGTGCTCGACGGCTACGACCTGGGCGTGGGGATGCTGATGCCGGCCGCGACCGGGGAGGAGCAATCGGTGATGGTCTCCTCCATCGGGCCGTTCTGGGACGCCAACGAGACCTGGCTCGTGCTGGGGATCGGCATCCTCCTCACGGCCTTCCCCATCGCGCTCGCGCCGGTGCTGGGAGGCCTTTACCTGCCCGTGGTGGCCATGCTCGTGGGCCTCATGCTGCGCGGGGTGGCCTTCGATTTCCGGATCAAGGCGCAAGGCTGGCACCGCGAGCTCTGGAACTGGCTCTTCTGGGCGGGATCGTTCCTCGCATCGTTCTGCCAGGGCCTCATGCTCGGCCGGTACATCACGGGTTTCGCGAGCGGCTTCGGCTACTGGATGTTCGCGGTCCTCGTGGGCGCGAGCCTGTGCGGCGGCTACGTGCTGCTGGGCGCGACATGGCTCATCCTCAAGACCGAGGGCGATCTCCAGCGCAAGGCCATCGTCTGGGCGCGTTGGGGCCTCGCATGGGTGGGGCTCGGCGTGGCGCTGGTGAGCATCGCGACCCCCATGGTGAGCGAGACGGTGCGCGACAAGTGGTTCGACTTCCCGCGCACGCTGGGGGTGATGGTGCTGCCGGCGGCGACGCTCGCGGCGGGATTCGCGCTCTGGGTCGCGACGGCGGCCGTGAAGCGCGGCGAGGCGCGGTCCGACTGGCGGCCATTCGGCGCGGCGGTGGCGATCTTCACCCTCGCCTTCGCGGGCCTCGCCTACAGCCTCTTTCCATACGTGGTGATCGACCGGCTCACGATCTGGGAGGCCGCCGCCCATCCGACGGCGCTGCGCGCGCTGCTGGTGGGCGCGGCGATCGTGCTGCCCTTCATCGTGGGCTACACGATCCTCTCGTACCGCATCTTCCGCGGCAAGGCCAAGGGCGGCCTCTACGACTGAACGTCACCCGCGTCGCTGCCGCTACTTCTCGATCAGCTGCCGCTTCGCCTTCACGTCCTTCCACTCGTCGGCATCGGGCGGCGCGGGCTTGCGCTCCACGAGCGGCTTCCACGCCTTGGACAGCTCCGCATTCAGGCCGATGAAGTCCTTCTGGTCCGTGGGCACGTCGTCTTCGGCGAAGATCGCCTCGACCGGGCATTCGGCCACGCACAGAGTGCAGTCGATGCACTCGTCGGGATCGATCACCAGCATGTTCGGGCCCTCCCGAAAGCAATCGACCGGGCACACGTCAACGCAGTCGGTGTACTTGCATTTCACGCAGGACTCGGTGACCACGTACGTCATGGAAAGCCTTTCGAGACGCGGGGATGAGTTGCCTATGGAGGCCGATATTTTAGCAGAGCGCCCGGCCGGGGCCCACTGCGGCGCTTTGCCACGGCGCCCCGGTTTGGTCTAGGATGGGACTCATACCGATCGCCCCAAGCGCTCCATCCCCCCGCGGGCGAATCCCCTTCCGAAACGAGGCCAGCGTGAGCGAGAAGATAGTTCATATCACGGACGACACCTTCGAGCAGGAGGTCCTGCAATCCCAGACTCCCGTCCTCGTGGATTACTGGGCGGAATGGTGCGGCCCGTGCAAGATGATCGCCCCGGCGCTCGACCAGATCGCCGCCGAATACGCCGGGCGCCTGAAGGTCACCAAGCTCAACATCGACGAGAACCAGACAACGCCGCCGCGCTACGGAATCCGTGGCATTCCCACGCTCATGCTCTTCAAGAACGGCAACGTCGAGGCGACGAAGGTGGGCGCGGTGTCCAAGACCCAGCTCGCGGCCTTCATTGACAGCAATATCTGAAACCGATAACCTCACGCTAGTCCTGGCTGTTCGCTCGAACAGTCGTCCGAAAAAGTTCCCGCAGCTTCCCCCCGCAGCCAGGCCGATCCCCGACCCTTGTTAGCTTCATCCGGCCCGTGACGCCTTCCGGGCCCGTTCCAAACACATCATCCTAGGCAGGTCCGCGGAATGCACTTATCCGACCTCAAGCTCAAGCACGTCTCCGAGCTCGTCGACATGGCGATCGCCAGCGAGCTCGAAGGCGCCAACCGCCTGCGCAAGCAGGAGCTCGTCTTCGCTCTGCTCAAGCACCAGGCGAAGAAGGGCGAGGCCATCTTCGGCGACGGCACCCTCGAGGTGCTTCAGGACGGCTTCGGCTTCCTGCGCTCGCCCGACACCTCGTACCTCGCCGGCCCCGACGACATCTACGTCTCGCCCTCGCAGATCCGGCGCTTCAACCTGCACACGGGCGACTCGATCATCGGCGAGATCCGCACGCCGAAGGACGGCGAGCGCTACTTCGCCCTCGTGAAGGTCGACACGGTCAACGGCGAGCCGCCCGAGAACGCCAAGACCAAGATCCTCTTCGAGAACCTCACGCCGCTGCACCCCGACGAGGCGATGCGCCTCGAGCGCGACATCAAGGCGGAGGAAAACCTCACCGGGCGCATCCTCGACATCATCGCGCCCATCGGCAAGGGCCAGCGCGGCCTCATCGTCTCCCCGCCCAAGGCCGGCAAGACGGTGCTCATGCAGCACATGGCCCACGCGATCACCGCGAACCATCCCGAGGCCGTGCTCATCGTGCTGCTGATCGACGAGCGCCCCGAGGAAGTCACCGAGATGAGCCGCACCGTGCGCGGCGAGGTCGTGGCCTCCACCTTCGACGAGCCGGCCACGCGCCACGTGCAGGTGGCCGAGATGGTGATCGAGAAGGCCAAGCGCCTGGTGGAGCACAAGAAGGACGTGGTGATCCTGCTCGACTCGATCACGCGCCTCGCCCGTGCCTACAACACCGTCGTGCCGGC
>JAAOZZ010000121.1 GCA_012274175.1 Betaproteobacteria bacterium | reverse complement strand
TCCGGCCACGGCGTGGCGTCCATGAAGGAGCGGGTGCAGGCCGTGGGCGGCAGGTTCTCGATGACCTCGCCGCCGAGGGGTGGCACGCACATCCGGGTGAGGGTACCTTGCTGAGATGACCATTCGCGTCCTCATCGCCGACGACCATGGCGTGGTGGCGGAGGGGCTGCGCTATCTCATCGAGGCGCAGTCCGACATGAAGGTGATCGGCTGCGTCCCGGACGGCCGCGAAGCGGTCCGCAGCGCCGTGGAGAACCGTCCCGACATCGTGCTGATGGACAACGCCATGCCGGAGCTCAACGGCACCGAGGCCACCCACCTCATCTGCGAACGCGAGCCCGGCATCCGCGTGATCATGCTGTCCATGTATTCCGATCCGGTGCACGTGTGCCGCGCGCTGCAGGCGGGTGCGACGGGTTACGTGGTCAAGAAATCGGCGGCGAAGGAGGTGGTCGACGCCATTCGCGCGGTCCACGGCGGCCGGCGCTACCTGAGCAAGCCGCTCGCCGACAGCGTGATCGACCAGTTCGTGACGCGCAGCGCGTCCCTGGATCCCGTGGAGCGGCTGAGCTCGCGGGAGCGCCAGGTCCTGCAGATGCTGGCCGAAGGGCGCTCGGTGGTGGAGATCGCTTCCAAGCTGTCGCTGTCTCCCAAGACCGTCGAGACCTATCGCGCGCGCATGATGGACAAGCTCGAGATCCACGACCTCGCGAGCCTGGTGAAGTTCGCCATCCAGCACGGAATCGCCACCATCGAGTAGCCGTGTTAACGTACGTTGTCGGGAATATCCTGACGCCAATTGTAGAGGCGACCCGCTAGCGCGAGCGATCCCGCACCCGCTATATGGGGGGTGATGGCAACGATCCTGGTGGTGGACGGCCGCGCGGACAACCGCGAGATCCTGGTTTCGATGCTCGGCCATCGCGGGCATCGCATGGTGGAAGCGGGCGGCGGCCGGGAAGCGCTCGCCCTGGTGCGCTCCGAGCGGCCCGATGTCGTGATCTGCGACATCCTCATGCCGATCATGGACGGCTACGAGTTCGTGCGCGAGCTGCGCGCCCGAAGCGACATCGCCGCCACGAAGGTGATCCTGTGCACGGCCCACTTCGACGAGCGCGAGGCCCGGGACCTGGCGGACACCGTCGGCGTGTGCGAGGTCATCGCGAAGCCGAGCGAGCCGGATGACGTCATCCGCAAGGTGGAGGACACGCTGGGGCTGCGTCCCCCCTTGGCGCAGGAAGTGCCCCGTGCGTCGTTCGACCTGGAGCACCTGCGCGTCCTCGCGGGCAAGCTCTCCCAGAAGGCCGAAGCGCTCCATCTCACGAGCTGTCGCCTGCAGGCCCTGGTTGCGCTCAACCTGAGGCTCATGGAGCAGCGCGACTGCCACCGCCTGCTGGAGGATGCCTGCCATGGCGCCCGCGAGCTCCTCGGGGCGCGCTACGGCGCGCTGGGAGTGCGCGAAGGCGGCTCGGGCGCGAGCACTTGCCTGGTCGCGAGCGGGATGCCCGCGGCCGAGGCGAGGCGTTTCGGCGCCCCGGAGCTCGATCGCGGCGTGCTGGGGGAAGTGTTCCGAAGTGGCAGGGCGATGAGGATGTCGCGGCCGTTCTCGCAGACGCGGGATTCGGGCTTGCCGGAGGGCTTTCCCGGCTTCGCCTCATTCCTCGCCGCGCCGGTGTCGTCGCCCGGTGCGACCTATGGCTGGATCTGCCTCATGGACCGGTTGGACGAAGCGCGGTTCAGCGAGGACGACGAGCAGCTCCTCACGGTCCTCGGCTCGCTGGTGGGCCGATGCTGCGAGAACGAGCGATTCTTCCGCGAGGCGCAGCTGCACGCCGCCGAGCAGCTCCAGTTCCTCTCCCGCCGGCTGGTGGACGTCCAGGAATCCGAGCGCCGGGACCTCGCGCGGGAGCTCCACGACCGCGTAGGGCAGAACCTCACCGTGCTGGGAATCAACCTGGACATCCTCGGCCAGGAATTTCCCCTCGGCGCCCGCCCGGAGCTGCGCTCGCGCCTCGAAGACTCCGCCACCCTCGTGGAGTCGACGGCGGACGCCATCGACAACGTGATGTCGGAGCTGCGTCCCCCGATGCTCGACGACCACGGGCTGCTCCTCGCGCTGCAATGGTATTCGGAGGAATTCTCGCGGCGCACCGGAATCGGCGTGGAAGTGCGCGGGGCGGAGCCCCTGAAGCGAGTGGGCCAGGAGGTCGAGATCACGCTGTTTCGCATCGTGCAGGAGGCGCTCAACAACGTGGCCAAGCACGGGAAGGCCAGCCACGTCTCCGTCGAGCTCGACCAGGGCAACGCCGAATGCGTCCTCACGGTATCCGACGACGGGATCGGCTTCGACCCCGCGCTCGAGCCCAGTCCCCGCAGGGGACACGGCCTGGTGACGATGCGCGAGCGCGCCGAGGCGGTGGGCGGACGCTTCGACATCGGGTCGATCCCCGACGCCGGGACGGAGATCATGGTGAGGGTCCCGTCGTGACGACGCGGGCGACCATCACCACTCCGGGCAAGGCTTCGGGCGAGCTCGCGGTGGTCGACGAGCCCCTGGCGGGCCTGCTGGACCTCATGCCCGACGGGATCGTCCTGGTGGACGCCGCGGGCCTCATCGTCTTCGCCAACGTGCAGGCGGAAGCGCTCTTCGTCTACACCCCGGGTTCCATGCGCGGCAAGCCCATGGAAATGCTCATTCCCGAGCGCTTCCGCGTGGTCCACGGCGAGCATCTCACGGGGTATTTCCGCCGGCCGCACATGCGCCTGATGGGCACGGTCCACGACTTCTTCGGCCTGCGGGCGGATGGAAGCGAGTTCCCGGCCGAGATCAGCCTGAGTCCGCTCAAGACCGCGCAGGGCACCCTCGTCATGAGCGCCGTGCGCGACGTGAGCGAGCGCAAGCGCCTCGAGTGCATCATGCGCGAGAAGGACATCGAAGTGGCGAGGGCCAACGAGGCGAAGCGCAATGCCGAGCGCCTGCGCGAGAGCGAGCTCCGGTTCCGGCAGCTGGCGGAGAACATCGACGAGGTGTTCTGGCTGACCGAGCCCGCAAAGGACAAGATCCTGTACGTGAGCCCGGCCTACGCCGAGATCTGGGGCCAAAGCTGCGAGAGCTTGTACGCGTCGCCGATGGACTGGATCACCGCCATCCACCCCGAGGACCGCGAGCGCGTGCTCCAGTCTGCGCGGACGAAGCAGGCGAGGGGCGAATTTCTCGAGGAGTACCGCATCGTCCGGCCCGACGGCGCCATCCGGTGGATACGCGACCGGGCGTTCCCGGTCTTTCGCAAGGGGCACGAGGTCCACCGGATCGCCGGCGTCGCCCAGGACATCACCGAGCGCAAGCGCATGGAAGATGCGATGCGCGCGAGCGAAGGCCGTTACCGCGTACTGTTCGAGGGCAATCCGCTGCCGCTCTGGGTCTACGACCTCGAGACACTGCGCTTCCTCGACGTGAACGAGGCCGCGACGCGCAAGTACGGCTATACCCGGGACGAGTTCCTCGCGATGACCATCCGGGACATCCGTCCCACCGCCGACGTCCCCCGGCTGGAGGATTCCGTGCGCGAAGGCGAGCGCGACCCGGGTTTCAGCTCGGGCCTCTGGCGCCATCGCCTGAAGGACGGAACCTTCATCGATGTGGACATCGTGTCCCACGAGGTGCGCTACAAGGGCCGGCGCACGCGCTTCGTGTGTCCCGTGGACGTGACCTCGCGCATCGCGGCCGAGGCCGCGGTGCGCAAGAGCGTGAGTCACTTGAACGAGGCGCAGCGCAATGCCCGGATCGGCAGCTGGCGCTACGTCCCCGGCGGCCCGCTCCTTTGGTCCGACCAGATGTACGAGCTGTACAAGCTGCCTCGGGACGTGCCGCCCACCTACGAGGCGACGCGGACGGTGATCCACTCCGATGACCGCTCGGAGGGCGGCAAGGCCTTCGAACGGGCATTCGCGTCCGGCGCCCTCGATTACACGACCGAGTACCGGGTCGTTTGGCCCGACGGTCAAACCAGGACGTTGTGCACGCAGGGCAAGTTCCGGCGCGGCGCGGATGGACGCGTCATCGATGCGGTCGGCACCGTGCAGGACGTGACGATACGCAAGCACGCCGAGGACGAGATCCGCCGCTTGAACGAGGAGTTGCAGCGCCATGCCGCGAGCCTCGAGCAGCGCGTGGCCGAGCGCACCTCGGAGCTGGAAGCGGCGAACAAGGAGCTCGAGTCATTCGACTACTCCGTGTCCCACGACCTGCGCGCCCCGCTTAACCGCATCCGGGGATTCAGCGCCATGCTCCTCGAGGAATACGCCGCGAGCCTCGACGAGCGCGGCATCGATCTGCTGCGTCGGATCGACAACTCGGGCCGGCAGATGGACGAGCTCATCGGCGACCTGATGCAGCTGTCGATGGTCGCCGCGGGAGAGCTGCGGCGCACGAACCTGGACGTCTCCCAACTCGCGTTGTCGGTGCTGGCGGGCCTGCGCAAGGCCCATCCGGAGCGCAAGGTTGAGTGGGCGGTCGAGCCGGGGCTCACGGCGCGGGCCGACCCGGGCCTCGTGCGCATCGTGCTGGAGAACCTCCTGGGCAATGCATGGAAGTTCACCGGCAAGCGGGATAGGGCGGTGATCGAGATGGGCTGCGACCGCAGTGTTGCGCACTCCGTCGCCTACTTCGTGCGCGACAACGGCGCCGGATTCGACGGCGCGAATGCGTGGAAGCTCTTCGCCCCGTTCCAGAGGCTGCACGCGAGAGCCGATTTCGAAGGGACCGGCATCGGGCTGGCGACGGTGCAGCGCATCGTCCACCGGCATGGCGGGAAGGTGTGGGTGCAGGCGGAGGAGGACCGGGGCGCGACCTTCCACTTCACGCTGGCCCCGTGAGAGCGCGTCCATGGCCGCCCACCGCCTGCGAGTGCTTCTGCTGGAGGATTCCGAGGACGACGCCCTCCTGGTGACCCGGCTGCTCGGGCGCCACGAGCCGACGCCCGAATTCCGCCGGATCGAGACGGAAGCCGAGCTCGAGGCGGCGCTGTCCGAACCGGAATGGGACTGCGTCATCAGCGATTACCACATGCCGGCTTTCAGCGGGCTCGCGGCCCTGGCCATCGTGCGCAGGCACAGCGCCGATGTCCCGTTCATCCTCGTGTCGGCGACGATCGGCGAGGAGGCCGCGGTCGCCGCGATGAAGGCCGGCGCCAGCGACTACGTGATGAAGAACAACCTCGCGCGGCTGCTGCCCGCTTTCCAGCGCGAGTTGCGCGAAGCGCGGGCGCGCCGGGAAAGCCAGAGGAGGATCGAGCGCCTCGCGTACTACGACCCGGTGACGGGGCTCGCCAACCGCACGCTCTTCGGCGAGCGCCTGGAGCAATTCATCGCGGCGGCGAAACGCGAGGAATGCATGCTCGCGGTCGTGGTGGTGGAGCTCGAGCGCATCGCGATCGTGAACGACTCCCTGGGCCGCCCCTCGCGCGACGCCCTGGTTGCCCAGATGGGCGAGCGGCTGCAGCGGTGGATGCCCGATGCGTCGCACCTAGCCCGCGTCGGCGCGGACCGATTCGCCATCGTCCTCACCGGGCTCAAGCAGGAAAGCCAGGTCGCCCACAGCCTCCAGGAAGCGCTGCGGCAATGCCTGTTCGAACCGTTCCGCCTCGAGGAGTCGGAATTCCGCGCCACGGCCAAGGCGGGCGTTGCCCTGTATCCCGCCGACGGCGGCACCGCGGAGCTGCTGCTGCGCAATGGGGAGGCCGCGGTGGCGCGCGCTCGCGCGGGTGGCGAGCAATACCTCTTCTACGCCGAACGGATGACCACCCGGATCGCCGAGCAGCTCGCGATGGAGGACCGCCTTCGCCGGGCGCTCGGTAACGGCGAGTTCCAGCTCCACTATCAGCCGAAGGTGGATCTCGACGGGCGGCGCATCGCCGCCGTCGAGGCGCTGATCCGATGGCAAAGTCCCGAGCTGGGACTGGTTTACCCCTCGCAGTTCATTCCGCTGCTGGAAGACACCGGGATGATCCTGGACGTGGGGGCCTGGGTGCTCGGGCAGGCGGTCCGGGACCATCGCCATTGGGTGGTGCAGGGCGTGAGCGCGCCGCGCGTGGCCGTCAACGTTTCCGTGAGCCAGCTCCACCGCCGCGATTTCGTCGCCGTCGTGACGCAGGCCATGGGCACCGTGACCGTTCCGCCGGCGATCGACCTGGAGATCACCGAGAGCGTCCTCATGAAGGACATCCAGGGAAGCATCCGCAAGCTCTCGGCGATCCGCGACCTGGGGCTGAACATCGCGATCGACGACTTCGGCACCGGGTACTCGTCCCTCGGCTACCTCGCCAAGCTGCCGATCCATGCGCTCAAGATCGACCGCTCGTTCATCGTCGGGATGCTCGACGACCCGGACACGATGACCCTCGTGGGCACCATCGTGACCCTGGCGCACTCCCTCGGGCTCATGGTGGTGGCCGAGGGGGTGGAGACCGAGGCGCAGGTGCGGGCCCTGCGCTCCCTCGGCTGCGACCAGATGCAGGGCTATCTCCTGGGGGGGCCGGTGCCCCGCGACGAGATGACCGCGGTCCTGGGCCGCCAGGACGCCGCCGCCTGAGTGGTCGCCTGAGGCATTTGGAGGG
>JAAOZZ010000120.1 GCA_012274175.1 Betaproteobacteria bacterium | reverse complement strand
GTTGGAGCCCACGGACCTTGCCGACCTGGAAAGCGTCGCCGTGCCCCAGCGCTTCGTGCGGGGTGCGTATATCTACCGGGCGGGAGCGCCCGGCAGCCATGCCTATCTCCTGCGCAGCGGCATGGTGAAGATTCACCAGCTCTCGCCTACCGGGCGTGAAGTCATTCTCTGGTTCTGTCTTGCAGGGGAGATCTTCGGGCTCGCGGAAGTTACTCGTGGAGGCGAGCGAGCGGTCAATGCGCAGGCCTGCACGGAATTGGAGTTGCTGGCGGTCCCGCAAGCGCGCTTCCGCGAATTCCTGGCCGGCCATCCCGATGCCGCGCTGCTCGCCATGCAGGTGCTGTCATCGCGCATGCGGGCACTCGGAGAAATCTTCGTGAACCTGGTCTCGGACGACGTCAACACCCGGATCGCGAAGCTGATCGTTCGGTTGGCCGCGCACTATGGAACGCGAGTGGGCAAGGACATCGTGCTGAACATTCCCCTGACCCATCAGGAGATCGCGGACATGGTTGGCACTTCGCGCCAGACCGTCACGAGCAGCTTCAGCGCGCTGAATCGCCAAGGAGTGCTCAGCATCAACAATCATCGGATCTGCATCGAAAGCCAGGAATTGCTCAGCGAATTGACACACGATACGTTGTAGCGAATCGCCGAGTGAGCGAAGTAAGGTTGAAATCCACGGCACCGCGGCTGTTCATCGTCGACGTCTTCGCCGAGCGGGCTTACGCGGGAAATCCCCTCGCCGTCGTGATCGGAGCCGACGGCTTTTCCGACGAGGCCATGCAGCGGTTCGCGGCGGAAATGAATTTTTCCGAAACGAGCTTCGTGGGCCGCGCTCCAGGGGCCGATGGCGGATTCCGCGCTCGCATCTTCACCCCTTCGCGGGAGATAGCCTTTGCCGGCCATCCGATACTGGGTACGGCATGGGTGGTGCGCCATGGCATCGCGCCGGGCAATCCGGCTCCGGTACGACTGAACCTGTCCGTGGGCCAGGTCCCCGTCCACTTCGAGGCCGACGGGCGGGGTGCGGAAACGGCGTGGTTCCTCGCTCCGCCGGTGACGCGGGGCCCGACCTGCGCTCGGGAACGGATTGCGCCCGCCCTCGGCATTTCGGCCGAGGACATCGAGAGCCGATTCCCCGTTCAACAGCTCGCCTCGGGAACCGCCGCGATGATCGTTCCGTTGCGTGGGCTCGACGCATTGGGGCGCAGCCGGCTCGACATGGCAGCCTTCGCGCCGCTCGCCGCGGAGGGCTTTCCCCCCCTGGTCTATCTCTTCTGCACGCAGACCCGCGACTCCGGAAACGACCTGTGCGCGAGATTCTTCTTCGATTCCCATGGAGTGCGGGAAGATCCCGCCACCGGGAACGGGGCGGCCTTTTTGGGGGCATACCTCCTGGAGCACAAGGTCTTCCCGGCGAGCGCCTCGTCGTGGAGGATCGAACAAGGCTACGAAGTGCGGCGGCCTTCCGTGGTGCGGCTGCGCGCGCGGATGGTCGCAAGCGCTCCCGAAATCCAGGTGGGGGGCAAGGTCATCGCGACCGTACAAGGAGAGCTGCTTTGAGCGGCCTGGATGCCCTGGACGACAGGTAGCCGCAAGATAGAAGACAGCTAACCATATCTTATAAGACAGGTACGAGAAGACTTATAGCAAGTTAGCAGCAAGTACCCATTCAGCTTCTAGCCAGCTGGACCCCGTACGGTGAAAGGCCGGAGGGGCCGCGTCTGGAACCAGCCCCGATTCGAAAACCTGAGCCATTTCGAAGGGGCCACATGTTCGAAGCAGCGGGTATGTCCGGCATGTCGGAAGCCGTGATCGCGCTTGCGCAGATCATGCTCATCAACGTGGTGCTGAGCGGCGACAACGCGGTGGTGATCGCTCTCGCGTGCCGCAGGCTCTCGCCCAAGCACCAGAAGATGGCCTTCCTCTGGGGCAGCGTGGGCGTAGTGGTCCTCATGGTGGTGCTCACCGCCTTCGTGGTGTACCTGCTGAGCCTGCCGTACCTCGAGATCGTCGGCAGCGGCATGCTGCTCTGGATCGGCATCAAGCTGCTGGTCGCCGAGGACGAAGGCGACGACGGCAAGGTCGAGCAGAAGGCGACGCTCATGGCCGCGATCCGCACCATCATTATCGCCGACATGATCATGAGCCTGGACAACGTGCTCGCGATGGCGGCTGCTGCCAAGGGCCACCTCTGGATGCTCATGGCGGGCCTGGTGGTGACGGTGCCGATCATCCTGTTCGGCAGCGCGCTGCTCATGAAGCTGATGGAGCGCTTCCCGATCTTCGTGATGATCGGCGCGGCGCTGATCGGCTGGGTCGCGGGCGAGATGGTGATTTCCGATCCGGCGATCAAGGGCTGGATCGACGTGAACGCCGCGATCCTGCACTCGGTGTCGCCGATCTTCTGCGCGGCCTTCGTCATCGCCACGGGCAAGATCGTCGAGCGCACCCACGCGAAGCGCCGCGGCTCCTCCTCGTCGGTGGCCGCCACCTGAGGC
>JAAOZZ010000119.1 GCA_012274175.1 Betaproteobacteria bacterium | reverse complement strand
GCCGCCATGGGCGGGGAGGCGCGTTGATCCCATCGCAGGAGGAGTACGCCGAGATTCGCGCGGGCGTGCGGGGGCTGTGCGCCGGTTTTCCCCCCGCGTATTTCCGCGAGGTCGATGCGCGACGAGGCTACCCCGATGCGTTCGTCGAGGCCCTCACGCGAGCCGGCTGGCTCGCGGCGCTGATCCCCTCGGAATACGGCGGCTCGGGCCTGGGGGTTTGCGAAGCCTCGGTGATCATGGAGGAGATCAACCGCGCGGGCGCCAACGCGGGCGCCTGCCATGGGCAGATGTACAACATGGGCACGCTCCTGCGCCACGGCTCCGCGGAACAGAAAGCGAGATACCTGCCGCCCATCGCCGCGGGCGAGCTGCGGCTGCAATCGATGGGCGTCACCGAGCCGGACGCCGGCACGGACACCGCCGCCATCAAGACCTTCGCGGCGCGGCGCGGCGATCGCTACGTGGTGAACGGCCAGAAGGTGTGGATTTCCCGCGTGCAGCACTCGGACCTCATGATCCTGCTCGCGCGCACCACGCCGCTCGCCGAGGTGAGCAAGCGCTCCCAGGGCATGTCGCTCTTCATCGTCGACCTGCGAGAGGCGATCGGCAAGGGGCTGCGTGTGCGGCCCATCGAGAACATGGTGAACCACGAGACGAACGAGCTCTTCTTCGAGGAGCTGGAGATCCCGGCGGAGAACCTGATCGGCGAAGAGGGCAAGGGCTTTCGCTACGTCCTCGACGGACTCAACGCCGAGCGCGCGATCATCGCCGCCGAATGCATCGGCGACGGCTACTGGTTCATCGACAAGGTCACGCGCTATGCCGGCGAGCGCGTGGTGTTCGGCCGGCCGATCGGCCGCAACCAGGGCGTGCAGTTTCCCATCGCCGAGGCCTACATCGAGCTCGAGGCCGCCAACCTCATGCGCTTCAAGGCGTGCAGGCTCTACGATGCGGCACGCCCATGCGGGGCGGAGGCGAACATGGCCAAGTACCTCGCGGCGAAGGCCTCGTGGGAAGCGGCCAACGTGTGCCTGCAGTTCCACGGCGGATTCGGATTCGCGCACGAGTACGACGTGGAGCGCAAGTTCCGCGAGACGCGCCTCTACCAGGTCGCGCCGATCTCCACCAATCTCATCCTCGCCTACGTCGCCGAGCACGTGCTCGGGCTCCCGCGGTCCTTCTGATCCCATGCTCGCCTAGGGTCACTCCACCGTCACGGATTTCGCCAGGTTGCGCGGCTTGTCGACGTCGGTGCCGCGCCTGAGCGCGGTGTGATAGGCGAGGAGCTGCACCGGGATCGCGTGCACCACCGGCGAGAGCGGCCCCGCGTGGCGCGGGGTGCGGATCACGTGCACGCCTTCGCTTTCGGTGAAATGGCTGTCCAGGTCGGCGAACACGTAGAGCTCGCCGCCGCGCGCGCGCACCTCCTGCATGTTGGACTTCACCTTCTCCAGCAGCGCGTCGTTGGGAGCGATCACGACCACGGGCATCGAGGCGTCCACGAGCGCGAGGGGGCCGTGCTTGAGCTCTCCGGCAGGGTACGCCTCCGCGTGGATATAGGAGATTTCCTTCAGCTTGAGCGCGCCTTCGAGCGCCACGGGATAGTGGATCCCGCGGCCCAGGAAGAGGGCGTGCTCGCGGCTCGCGAAGCGCTCCGCCCACGCCTGGATCTGCGGCTCGAGGTTGAGCGCGTGCTGGATGCTGCCCGGCACGAATCGCAGCTGCTCGAGCGCTTCCGCCTCGGCCTTCCCGTCGAGCCGGCCCTTGGCCTTGGCGAGCGCGAGCGCGAGCGTGAAGAGCGAAACGAGCTGCGTCGTGAACGCCTTGGTGGATGCCACGCCGATCTCGGCGCCGGCCCGCGTGTAGTACACGAACTTCGAGGCGCGCGGGATCGCGCTTTCCCGCACGTTGCAGATCGACAGGGTGCGCCGGTGCCCCAGTTGCACCGCGCGCTTGAGCGCCTCCATGGTATCGAGCGTCTCCCCCGACTGGGAGATCGTCACCACGAGCTGGCGCGCATTGGGGATCGAATCCCGGTAGCGGTACTCGTGGCCCAGCTCCACGTTGCACGGCGTCTGGGCGAAGCCCTCGATCCAGTAGCGCGCGACGAGCCCGGCGTAGTAGCTCGTGCCCGACGCGAGCACGAGCACCGCGTCGGCGTCGCGAAACGCCTCCGAGGCACCCGTCCCGAAGAGCCCATCGATGTCCACGCCGCCGTCGAGGACCGCCTCGAGGGTGTCGGAAACCGCGCGCGGCTGCTCGTGGATCTCCTTCTGCATGTAGTGGCTGTAGGGCCCGAGGTCGACCGCGTCGGCGGTCAGCTCGGAGATGTGGACGGGCCGTTCTACCGGCCGGCCCGCGGCGTCCACGACCTGCACGCCGGAGCGATGCAGCGCCACCACGTCGCCATCCTCGAGGTAGATCACGCGACGGGTTTGGGCGATGAGCGCCGAGACGTCGGAGGCGAGGAAATTCTCGCCGTCGCCCAGTCCCACCACGAGCGGACATCCCATGCGCGCGCCGGTCATGGTCTGGGGCTCGGAAAGGGCCACGACCCCGAGCGCATAGGCGCCGCGCAGGTCCGCGACCGCCTTGCGCGTGGCGGC
>JAAOZZ010000118.1 GCA_012274175.1 Betaproteobacteria bacterium | reverse complement strand
TGCTTGCCGGCGAAGGTGTAGTAGCGCCGGTAGACCGAGCGCAGCAGGTCCTGGCGCGCGACCGGCATGTTCTTCGGGTCGGCGGTACCGAGGTAGTAGTGGCACTTGTCGGTGCACGCGCCGCACTTCACGCAGGAATCGAGGAACACCCGCAGCGCGCGCGACTGGGACACGAGCTCGCCCAGCTTCGTGACCGCGACCTTTTCCCAATCCGGCACGAGCTCGCCCGGGAAGCCCAGGGCCTTCTGGATGTCCGGCTTCGCCACATACGGCTTGCTCTGTGCCATCGCCCCTTCGCGCACCAGGGGGATCACGGGATATTCGCCGAGGGCCGGCGTCTCGAAGGCGGCCATCTAGCCTCCGCGCGTCCTGCCGGCGGGCTGCACGAGGGACCACCCGGCCACGTGGCGATGCTCGCGCGCATCGTCCACCTGGTTCAGGCTCGGGCTGAAGAAGATGCCCGGCGCGTGCAGCAGCTTGCTCACCGGGAAGACGATCATCAACGTCGCCACGAGGCCCAGGTGGACCACGAGCACCGGGTCGGGAGGCAGCGGCTGCCAATCAAAGCGCATGAGGCCCAGGAAGAAAGCCTTGAGGGCCACGATGTCGGTGTGGGCCAGGTACTTCATCGAGAGCCCGCTCGCCCCGATGGCCACGAGCAGTGCCAGCATCAGGTGGTCGGAAGGGCTGGTGATGTAGCGCACGCGATCCACCAGGAAGCGCCGTGCCCAGAGCCCGGCGAGCCCCGCGAGCATCGCGAAGCCCGCGTACTGCCCGAAGGGCTGGAGCAGGTCCACCCAGCCCCACACGGGCTGGGTGAAATAGCGCAGGTGGCGAAGGAGCACCAGCAGCAGCGCCACGTGGAAGACCCACCCGAAGAGCCAGATCCACTTGTTCGAGCGGAACAGGGCCTTGAAGAGCGTGACCTCCAGCAGCATGCGCAGGACCACGCCCCGGCGCGTGGTCGGCGCCGGGGGAATCGGGATCTTCAGGGGCTGGGGCGTGCGCGCGTACACCGTGACCTTGCGCGCGACGCCGAGCACGAGCATCGCCGTCGCGCCATAGAACAGGAGCGCGAAGAAGACGGTCAGCGCGGACAAGGTCTGCTCCGCCCCGCGACGGGGGTCGCTACACGCACCCGGTCGGCTTCGGCAAGCCGGCGTACTTGCACGCCTGCTTGGCCGGGCCGTAGGGGAACAGCTCGTACAGGTACTTGCTGTTGCCCTTATCCGCGCCGAGCTTCTTGCCGATGGCCTTGGTCAGCACGCGCACCGCCGGGGCGATCTGGTATTCGTCGTAGTACTCGCGCAGGAAGTTGATCACTTCCCAGTGGCTGTCGTTCAGGTCGCAGCTGTCCAGGCGCGCCATTTCCTTGGCAATCGACTCGTTCCAGTCGCCGCGGTTCGCGAGGTAACCCTCCTCGTCGGTTTCGACCGTCTGTCCGTTCAATTCGATAGGCATGTCTTGTTCCTCTCCAGGTTCAAAGCCAGGACTGCACGGCGTCGTGTTCGGCCACGAGGTCCACGAAACCCCCGTAGTCCACCAGGTGGATGCCGTCCATCACCCGGTGCTGCATTCCCCGGGCCTCGACATCCGGCCTGAGCGCGTAGATCGACACGCTCTTCAGGGCTTCTTCCACTTGCTTCGAGACCGCCGTACCCTTGGCAGCCCCGTACACGCCGTCCTCGATCAGCAGCACCGCGGAACCCTTGCGGGCGAACTTGAGGCACTCCCCGAGGCAGCCGTGCTCGAACGGCGACTTGTTCACGGTATGCAGCATCGTCGTCTTCCTAGAAACTCAGGATCACGTCCTGGTCTTCCATGATCTCGGTCATGCGCGCTCCATCCACCACCTCGACGGGGACGATCAGGTCGTCCTCGACGAGACCCCGCGCGCGCAGCGACTCCCCCTCGACGTAGAGCTTGGTCACGTCGTAGTCCTCCAGGGCCCGGTAGGTCGGCGAGAAGTTCTTCACCTCCAGCCCCTTGGTGTTCTGTCCCTTCACCAGCTGGAAGACGCCGTCGCCGATGAAGGCGAGGCTCACGTCCTGCTCGAAGGCCGCGCCGATCAGCACCACCTCGAGGGATTCCAGCGCGTAGATCGTCCCGTACGGCGCCTTGCGGTTCACGTACAGGATCTTCTTCACCTTGCCGCCTTCGGCTGCTTCGGCCATGGCCCCCTCCCCTTCAGTCGCCGAAGACCACCAGGCGGTCGGCCTGGATGGCGGCTTCGATGAGTTGGCCCAGGCCGGAGATGCGGAATCCCGGCGCGATGTTGTCGGCGTCCTTGCCGTTCCTCTTGGCCTCGGCCGCGTCCATGAGGCCGCGGCGCTGGGCGGCGGCGATGCACACCACCATGTCGAGCTTGTGCTGCGCGGCGAGCTCGCTCCAGCGCTGGACGATGTTGCGGTCGTCCTGGGGAGGCACCGTGAGCCGCGTGCCGTTGTTCACCCCGTCGTGGTAGAAGAACACGCGGATGACCTCGTGTCCCTTGGCGAGCGCCGCCTTCACGAACTGGTAGGCCGTGTCGGAAGCGGCGTGGGTGTACGGCCCTTCGCTGATGAGGATGCCGAGCTTCATTCCGGTCGCTTCAGAAGCGGATGTGGGTCGAGGCGTTGAGGCTGTTGCGGGAGCCGCGCCAGTTGTCGATGTGGAACTTGGTGAAGGGCAGGCCCGTCAGCTCGAAGAACCTCGGCCAGCCGATGCGCTCCACCCAGTCGCCCACCCGCTCCCAGTCGCGCGCGTCCTTCTTGTACGTGTAGAGGATCTTCTTCACCACGGCGCCCACCTCGGGCCAGCGCGGCGGATTGTTGGGCAGTCCCGCGGCCACCAGCTTCTGGAACATGGGCTTGGAGCGCGCGTTGGAGTTCTTGCCGCCCACCCAGATCGCGAGCTTCGAGTGCACCGGATCGTTGATCTGCATCGGCGGGCACGGCGGATAGCAGGCGCCGCAGCAGATGCATTTCTTTTCGTCCA
The DNA here is from genome assembly GCA_012274175.1 of Betaproteobacteria bacterium. Lineage (GTDB taxonomy): Bacteria > Pseudomonadota > Gammaproteobacteria > Burkholderiales > Usitatibacteraceae > Usitatibacter. Next base: position 19,983 of record JAAOZZ010000118.1, on the reverse strand, counting down.
CCTCGAGGGAAGGCTTTCCGTTCACCATCGCGGGGCGGATCGCCGCCACCGGGCAGCGCGCCACGACCGAGGGCCGCTCGCAGACGTTGGCCACCAGGTCGTGGTTGATCTTGGGCGGCTTGGTGTGCTGGATGTTGATCGCGATGTCGCCCTGGCCGCCGCAGTTGATCTGGCAGCACGAGGTCGTGATGTGCACGCGGTTGGGCATCTCCTCCTTGATGAACTCCGTGTAGAGGTCGTCCATCAGGGACTTCACCACGCCGGAGGCGTCGGTGCCCGGGATGTCGCAGTGCAGCCAGCCCTGGGTGTGGGAGATCATGGTCACCGAGTTGCCGGTGCCGCCGACGGGATAGCCCGCGTCGTTGAAGGCCTGGATCAGCGGGCCCACCTTGTCCCACTTGGACACCATCACTTCCAGGTTGGAGCGGATCGTGAAGCGCACGTAGCCTTCGCCGTACTGGTCGACGATGTCGCACAGCAGGTTGATCTCGTAGGGCCCCAGCTGGCGCTGGGTGCCCACGCGCACGGTCCAGATCTCGTCGCCCGAGTAGGCCACGTGGTGCAGCACGCCCGGGCGCGGCCGGTCGTGGTATTTCCAGTTGCCGAAGTTCTTGACCATCAGCGGATGCATGTACTGCATGCCGTCGGGACAACCGCTCTCGATCGGGGTCCGCATCTGCTTCTTTTCCACCGCCACCTGTGCTTGTGCCACGGCCATCTCCTCCGGTCGAACCTAGGCGACCGCCGGCTGGTGCCGGTCGATCCACTTCTGCGCTTCCTGGTCCCAGTCGTCCATGCGCACGTACGAGCTGGTGCGCGGATGCGAGATCATGTTCGGGTCGACCTCGATGCCGATCGCCTCCAGGAACTTCGCCAGGCCGATGCGCTCGATCATCTCGCCGCAGCGCTCGTGCTCCAGGCCGTTCTCCGCCCAGTAGTCGATCACCGTGGAGGCCAGGTCGCGCAGCTTCTCGTAGTCCTCGTCGGTGTCCATCTTCATGAACGGCACGATCACCGTGCCCATGGTGTCGCCGATCTTCAGGGTGCGCTTGCCGCCGATCAGCAGCGTGATCCCGCGATCCTTGCCGGGCTTCAGCGCCTTGGTCATCACGTTGATGCAGTGCATGCAGCGCACGCAGCTGCGGTTGTCCACCTCGAGGGTGTCGTCGTCGTTCAACGACAGCGCCTTGGTCGGGCAGCGCGCGATCACGTTGTCGATCGTGTACTTGCGGCCGTGGCTCGCGACGTACTCCTTGACCCCCTTCTGGTCCACCTGCATGTCGTCGCGCCAGGTGCCGATGACCGCGAAGTCGGCGCGCTGGATCGAGTTCATGCAGTCGTTGGGGCACCCGGAGACCTTGAACTTGAACTTGTAGGGCAGCGCCGGGCGGTGCATGTCGTCGATGAAGTTGTTCACCAGCGTGCGGTGGATGCGGTGCTCGTTGGCGCAGGACTGCTCGCAGCGCGCCGCGCCCACGCAGGACATGGCGGTGCGCACGCACGGGCCCGCCCCGCCGAGGTCGAAGCCGTACTCGTTGACCTCGTCGAAGAAGTGCTGCACGTTCTCGCTCGTGGAGCCGATGAACATGATGTTGCCGGTCTGGCCGTGGAACGCGATGAGGCCCGAGCCCCACTTGTTCCACGAGTTCGAGAGCTGGCGCAGCATCTTGGTCGTGTAGTGGTTGCCCGCCGGCGGCTGCACCCGCAGCGTGTGGAACTCCTTGGATTCCGGGAACATGCTCGCCACTTCGGAGAAGCGCGGGATGATGCCCCCGCCGTAGCCGAAGACGGATACGGTGCCGCCCTTCCAGTAGCCCAGGCGCGTCTTGTACGAGTGCTCCAGCTGGCCGAGCAGGTCGACCATCATGTTGTTCTCGTGCGCGAGGCGCTTGAGCCCCGTGACGAAGCTGGGCCAGGGGCCGCTCTCCAGCTGGTCCAACATCGGCGTCGCGTGGAACGGCTTCGTCGACTTCTTTTCCTTCGGAACGAAGGTGCTGTGGCGTTCCGGGTTCTTGGGCGGCTGGTTCAGCGTGTCGGTCATGGGTATGCCTCCGAACGGTGCATGGACGGGCACCGACAGTGTAGCCACGCACCTTGGCGGGACCGTTTGATCTTTGGGGATAGCCGGACCGCGGCGGCATCCCCCATTGGAGATATGCCCATGGGATGCGGCGGGCGACCTGCGCCTGAATTCAAGCGCTTAGCACGCACCGTCGTTCGCAGGCCCGGCGGCGCCCCGGGCGAAGATCCATCGCGACGGCGTTCTCGGCGCGCTGGCAATGCGTTAAGTTCTGCACCCTCGATCCCCTTTCCGGTGCGCACGCCTTGAATGCAACCCTGACACCCGCCCTCGAGCAGCCGTTCGCGCCCGAGCGGCCGCACGCGTACCAGCGCTGGCGCGAGCGCAAGCTCGCGCGCTACCCGAAGCGCGTGGAGGACCTGGTCGTGGAAGTGCGCGACCCGCGCAAGCTCTCCGAGACGGAAGCCGCGGAGATCCGCCGCGTGTGCTCGCTGGCGAACATGGCCGTCTACGCGAGCCCGCTCGCGGGCGTGGAGGACAAGGAGATCGCCCGCTGGCTGGGAGCGAGCCTGGGCCTCGGAAGCCTGCACGCCAATCCGCTCGCCGACGAGGACGGCATCAGCTCCCTCGAGGTCACGCCGGAAAAGTCCGGCCTGGGCTACATCCCCTACTCCAACCGGCGGCTGCTCTGGCATACCGACGGCTACTACAACGGCCCCGAACGGCGCATCCGGGCGTTCGTCCTGCATTGCGTGCGCCCCGCCGCCACGGGCGGCGAGAACCGCCTGCTCGATCCCGAGATCGCCTACATCCTGCTGCGCGACGCGGACCCGGAATACGTGAAGGCGCTCTCGGCCCCCGATGCGATGACGATTCCTCCCGGCACCCTCGAAGGCGCGGAGGCGCGCCCCGCCTGCACCGGCCCGGTGTTCAGCGTCGAGGACAGCGCCCTGCACATGCGCTACACCGCGCGCACTCGCAGCATCGAATGGCGCGCCGACGAGGCGACCCGCGCGGCCGTGCGCTACCTGCAGCGGTTCCTCGATACGGGATGCCCCTACGCCTTCACCCTTCGCCTGTCCGGCGGCCAGGGGCTGGTGTGCAACAACGTGCTGCACGACCGCAGCGCCTTCACCGACGACACCGCCCCCGGCGCGGGCCGGCTCGTCTATCGCGCTCGCTACTCCGGGCGCATGGGATCGCCATGAAGCACATTCCGCTCAAGTTCATCAAGGACGATCCGTCCGTCGGCAACGCCGACAGCAGCGAGGACGCCAAGGAATCCACCGGGATGCTCAAGCGCCTGGTGTCGGACCTGCAGCGCCAGTTGGCCGAGCTCTCGCCCCAGGCCGAGTCCCTGCGCCGAGCCGACCTGCTGCTGCAGCTCGGCCGCGCCCTGGTGCGCCTCGAGAGCGGTCCCGAAGCCTGGGAGGCCGCGCGCGAGGCGTTCGACCTCTACATCGCCGGGCAGGCATGGGAGGGCGCCGCGCAATGCTGCGACATCCTCTTCCTCTCCGACCAGGCGCAGTCTCTCGCCGCGCTGGGCCAGGGCATCTGGCTCGCCGTGACGTATCCCGTGGACCCCGAGCTCACGGTGGCGCTCCTGCATCGCGTGGTCGACGAGACGCCGCCCGACTCCGACGGCGCCGCGGTGGCGGCGATCACCGCGTGCTACGTGGTGGACCTGCGGGCGCAGGGCGCCCAGCGCGAGCACCTCCAGATCTATTCCAACCAGGTGCTCGCCACGGTGGCGCGGCGGCACAGCGGCGTCGAGGGCCAGGAGGACTTCAACCGGTGGATCGAGGACATGGAGCTCGCCGACCCGGCCCTGTTCCTGCCGCGGCTGCGCAACGTGGTGGACGTCCTGGTGCAGGACGACTGGTGGTTCGACCGCGATGTCCTGCGCTCCGCGCTGCCGGTGGAGTGAGGGGCGCGATGAACGACGGGCCCTATGACGACCCATCGGAGCAGGACGTTCCGGACGACGTCCTGGACGCGGTCTTCGCCATCGAATGCCCGAGCCTGCCGGTGGACCACGCCTACGCGCTCTTCCAGGCCGTCCAGTCCGTGCTGCCGTGGTTCGCCGACGAGCCTCTCGCCGGATTGCACGACGTCCATGGCGCGGCTTCGGGGGCCGGCTGGGTTCGCCCCGAAGGCGCGGGCGCGCTGCTGCAGCTTTCCCATCGGGCGCGCCTCGCGCTGCGCCTGCCGAAGCACCGGGTGGACGATGCGAATGCGCTGCTCGGACGCACCCTCGACGTCGCGGGCTGGCCGATGGCCGTGGAGAAGGTGACCGTGCGCAAGCTCTCGCGCATCACGACCGTGTTCGCGCGCTATGTCGTATTCGAGCAGGGCGGCGACGAGAGCGCGTTCCTCGCGGCCGCATCGAGCGAGCTGCGCGTCCACGGCATCGAGCCGGGGACGATCCTGTGCGGGCTCGGGACGCCCCTCGCGACACCGCGGCGCACGCTCGAGACCCGCAGCCTGCTGCTCTCCGGCCTCACCCCCGCGCAATCGCTCACGGTGCAGCAGCGGGGACTGGGCGCCGAGCGCAAGGTGGGCTGCGGCCTCTTCATCCCCCACAAGGGCATCGCGGACCTGCGCCCCCGATCCAATTGACAGCAACGGAGCACACCATGGCATACGAAGCCAAAGGCAAGACCATCGAGGCGACTGAAAACGGCTACCTGGAATCCCAGGACGACTGGGACCGCGACGTCGCGGAGGCGATCGCCGCCGCGGAAGGGCTCACGCTCGGCGCCGACCACTGGGACGTGATCGAGTACCTGCGCGAGGCCTACTTCAACCACAACGGCGAGCAGCCGAACAACCGCGCGATCCTGAAGGCGATGCAGGAAAAGTGGACCGGCCGCAGCGTCGACAACAAGACGCTCTTCGACCTCTTCCCGGGCAATCCCTCGAAGCAGGCGGGCAAGATCGCGGGCCTTCCGGAGAGCCTGCGCAAGGGCGGCTACTGAGCGCGGATCACTGGTAATGCTTGCGCTGCGAACGCCTCCTGCCCACCCGCTGCACCACGCCGCCGCGGATGGTGTAAGGCCCGGTCAGCTCGAAGCCGCCATACTTCGGATTGAGGGGCTTCAGGAAACGGCGCTCGCCTTCGAAGACGAGCTGGCGGAAGAAGACGTCGCCCGCGAACTCCACGACCACGTAGGCGCCGTCGCGCGGCACGTACCCCGGGTCCACGATGATCACGCAGCCCTCGGCGAACTCGGGCTCCATGCTGTCGCCCAGCACGCGCAGCGCGTAGGGCTCCAGCGCGCTGCAGCCCGCCGCTCCCATGGCGCTAACCTTCATCGGCGGAAGGCTTGCCCTGGTGGAAACGGATCACCTGCCCTTCGCGCCGGGGCTCGTCGGCGTACTGCGGCCGCGCGCCGGCCGGCTTCCCGGCCGCTTGCGCGAGCTCCCGTTCCCGTGCGCTGATGAGTGCCAGGCACTGGCGCAGGTCCTCGATGGTGCGGTCCGAGAGCGGATGGCGCATGCCGTGGGGCGTCGAAGTGTCCTTGATCACGCCGGCGAGCGTGAGCTTCACCGCCTGCAGGATGCGCTCTTCCACGGAAACTTCCGGTTCGTTCATCGCGGGCACCTCAAAGGTCCGACCACATGCGTACCAGGTTCAGGTAGGCCGCGTTCACCTGCGCGGTCTCCGCGGCGTCCGGTGCCGATTGCAGCAGCTTCTCGCGCGCCCCGTTGAGCCCGTGCAGGAGCTCCCGGCGCGCCGGATCGCGCACCATGCTCTGCACCCAGGTGACCGCCGCGAGGCGCTCTCCGCGGGTGACGGGATTCACGTGGTGGATCGTCCCCGCCGGGTAGAGCACCCCGTCGCCCGCCGCGGGCTTCACCACCTGCTCGCCGAACGCCGTGCGGATCACGAGCTCGCCGCCATCGCAGTCCTGCGGCCCGGACAGGAAGATCGTGATCGCGATGTCGGAACGGTACATCACGCCATCCGCGCCCATCACCGGATCGTCCAGGTGGTCGCCGTAGGCCATGCCCGGCCGGTAGCGCGAGTACAGCGGGCTTGCCACGTGCAGCGGCAGGGCCCCGCTGCGATAGGCCGGATGGCGCAGCAGGTTGCCCATCACCACGCGGTTGAGCCGCTCGAGGTCCGCGTCGCCGGCCTCCATCTCCTCGTTGCCCTTCACGCGGCGGGCCGCGGTGCCGGCGGAAAGGCGGCCGTCGACGAAGCGCGCCTGGGCGAGCCACGATCGCACGAGGGCGAGCTCGTCGCCCTTAAGGACGCCGGGAATGGGAAGCAGCATATCGGTGTGTCCGGTTCAGGCGAAGCAGATCCATGTCGTGGCGATGTACTTGGCGCCCTGCTCCAGCGTGGCGCCGCGGTGCATGTGGGTCCAGAACGGGGGAAACAAAACGAGCTTGCCCCGCTGCGGGCGGATCGCCACGTCCTGCAGCGGAAACTCGGTCTCGCCCCCCGGTCCGGGGACGTCGTTCAGGTACCAGATCGCCACCAGCTGGCGCTCGCTGAAGGCACCCGGTCCGGCGTCCACGTGCCAGTGGTAGTACTCCCCCGGGAGCGTGCGCTGCAGGTTGTAGCCGATGTCCTTGAACGAGTTGGCGGCGAAGAACGGGAACTCGCGGGCGAACGCGTTGAAGGTCGACACCAGCTGCCGCGAGAGCGTGCGATCGATGTCGCGCCAGTCCTCGCGCCCGCTGATGCGCAGGTCCGTCGAGCGCTTCACCTCGGGCACCTCGCTGCCTTCCTGCCCGATGCGGCCGCGATACTGCTGGTCGGTATTGGCCTCGAAGCGGCGGATCGCCTCGGCGCACACGTCTCCCGCGAGCGCCCCCGCCACCTCGTAGATGAAGGTCGCGGGCTTCACCTCGCGGATGGGGCTGCCGGAAAAGGTCATCGCTTATTCCGGTTCCTATCCAAAGATGAGCTCGGTGTTCTGCATCTCTCCGGTCGCGTCGATGTCCACGCCGATCGCGCCCGGCATGCGCTGCGCGATGTAGCCGCTCAGCAGCATCGCGGTGGCCTGGTTGCCGGTGACGATGCTGGTGAGCAGCTTGTCGGCCACGATCTGGCAGCGCTGCAGCGCGTCCGGGCGCTCGACGAACTCGCGGCTCATCTGCCAGCCGCGGTCCATGTCCCGGTCGAGCTTGGCGTGGAAGGCCGTGGCCTCGTCGAGGAGCTCCTCGGGCACGTCGACCGCGTAGACCTGCTCGTCGATGATCACCTTGAACCGCATCCTTCCCCCGAATCGCCGCATCCGCTTGCATCGCGTCCCATCGGCGCGAGCGTAGCATGTATCCACCCCACCATGGAGGAGCACGAAACATGAACAGCGCGTACTACGAATCCATCGACCGCATGGGCAAGGCCGGCGTCGATCCGGAATACATCAATGGATGGGCCTCCGGCTTCCTGCACAACCCGAAGCGGGAGGAGCAGCGGGCGGGCGAGGCCTACGAGGCCGGCTACGCGCGCGGCCTGGAGAAGGATGCCGGGGGCTTCGAGGCCTGGGTCAGGAAGTAGCCGGCGGCGCGCCCGGGCTGTCTTCGGAAGCCAGGAGCCATTTCGCGGCCTCGACCGGGTCGCGTTCGACGCCCACGCCCTTCTCGTACATCATCGCGAGCGTCGATTGCGAGCCCGCCAGGCCCTGCTCGGCGGCGAGGCGGAACCACTTGGCGGCTTCCGCGGCGTCGGACTTGGTGCATTCGCCCTGGAAGTACATGAATCCCAGGCCGTGCTGCGCGAGGGCATAGCCCTGCTCGGCGGCCGCGCGCATCCATTTCACCGCGGTCGCGCAGTTCTTCACCATGCCCAACCCCACCTGGGCCATCACCGCGAAGCGGTATTGCGCCCCGGGCTCGCCCTGCTCCGCGAGCGGCTCGAGCAGCTGGCGCGCGCGCGCGAACTCCTTCGCCTCGAAGGCCGCGATGCCGCTTGCAAGTTCCATATCCAGACCCGACATGTGTTCCTCCCGGGTTTATTATCCCCCAATGCACCGCAGGGACCGACCGCCATGGGCATCATCAGCACCCGACCGACGATAGCGCTCGCCAAGACCCGCTGGCGCAAGAAGGGACCGCGCTCCCTTGCCGACCGCGCCGGCGTGATCGGTGCGAACGTCTGGAAGATCTCCCTCGAGATCTACAAGCACCTCGAAGGCGAGGGATTCCGCTTCGGCTCCGACCGCATGGCGACCGACGTGCTGTCCGAGTTCATCGCCTTCCTCGTGCAGCTGGTGGACCGGACCGTGTACGGCAAGATTCCGGAGGCCGACCGGGCGGAGCTCATCGGCGCCCTGGCCTCGCACCTGGCGGCCACCATGGAGAACAACCAGCTCGACCTCTTCGGGCCGGGGGAGTACCGCAAGCCCTTCGTGGACTTGCTCAATGCCCGCTTCGAGTCCTATAGCGCCTTCGAGTATCGCGACGGGGAGCCGGGGTTCGCCTGCCTGCGCTTCTTCGCCGGTGCGGCGGCCGATGCGATGGCCGGCGGCGAGAACAAGTGGGTCGTCGAGCAGGTGATGGAGATCGAGGCGCCGGAAATGGTGCGCCTCGCGAAGCGGGTGGTGGACCACGCGCTGGAGACCTAGCGCGGGCATCCCGCCGCGTCCCGCGGCGCTTCGCGCGGGAGCAGCGCCTGCAGCGCGGACTCGCGAGCGGGCCCATCGAGCGCCAGCAATCCCCGTGCGGTCGCGAGCCAACGCTCGGCGCCTTCGCGCGCGACCCGCGCGAGGCACTCCAGGTCCGCGCCCCGCAGGATTTCCCCGTAGGCCGCCAGCGCCTCGGGAAAGAGCTGACGGCGCGGGGCATCGAAGGTGGCGAAATGGAAGTGCAGCGCCGGAAGGTTGGCGCGCGCGACGAGCTGCGGCAGCGTCGAGAGGCAATCGGCGAGCAGGTCGCGCACCGCCCGGGCGACGGGCTCGCCGGGAGTGCGCGCCACCGACAACACCACGTCGCGCCAGCCTTCGCCCAGGAGCTCTCCGGCCATCGCCTCGCCCACCTCGTGCAGGATCATGCTCTCCACCTCGTTGTCCGCCATGCGCTGCAGCGCCGCCTCGGTGCCGGAGATGAAGTCGTAGCCGGCGATCGCGCGCTTCATGGCGTTGTCCTGCTTGCGCCATTGCCACTCCTCGATCTTCTCCCACAGGTAGCGGCGCGCCGATTCCATGCGCACGAAGATCGTCCGGCCCTGCAGCATCGCCGGCGGCGCCGCCAGCTCGCGCGCGTACTCGCACGAGGAGACCAGGATGGTGAAGCCGGCGCGTTCCTCGACGCGCAGCAGCCGGCCGAGGAAGAACATCGGCTTTCCGAACCGCCCGTAACCGGCGCTGTACACGCCGCCCCGGGGAAGCAGCTCGCGGTTGGCGCCTTCGGCGTCGAATGGATCGAGCGCCCCGCCCTCGAGGGGAAGCGGCTCGAAGTCCTCCGCCTCCACGGTGTCCCAGAGTTGCTCGCGCCGCTGCAGCCAGTCGCCCAGCTCGTCCCTGGGCAGGCTATGGGCGAGGGGCAGCTCGTTCTCCCAGCGGTAGTACTCGCGCATCTTCAGCAGGAAGGTGCACAGGCCGTAGTCGCCCGCGTGCCGCGCGTCGGAGACGTCGCAATTGCGCTGCACGACGCGCGCGATCTGGGGAAGGTTTCGGATCATCGCAGCGGTATATACTCGATTCCAGTATTGCACGCTTGCCCGTCGTAGTGCGTATGTCGCGCGCCCGCGGCCCTGAATGCGCGCCGCCGCCGCGTCCCGATCCCGGAGGACAGGACCATGACCAGCTTGATGGATGCGATCGTCGGACGCGACAGCGACGCCGACAAGGATCCCCGATTCCCCCATGCGCCCGAGGGCTGGACGCCGGTTGCCGCCGCCGAAGCGGCGCGCAAGGAAGGCCTCGAGCTGGGCGAGGAACACTGGGAGGCGTTGCGCGCCCTGCAGGAATTCTACGCACGGCACGACCCGACCACCGTCCACCTGCGCGAGCTGCACGATGCGCTCGACGAGAAGTTTCATCGCCAGGGCGGCATCAAGCACCTGTACGTCCTCTTCCCCGGCGGACCGGTAGCCCAGGGTTGCCGGATCGCGGGACTCCAGGCGCCGGCGGGTGCGACCGACAAGGGCTTCGGCAGCACGGCATAGCCTCGCGCGCCGCTCGCCGACCGGCCGCGACCGCGTGAGCAACGGACTCGCGCAATACCACGGCGCGCTTTCCGTCTGATTAACTGGCCTTATCCATTCATTCGGATTACGGTTTTGCGCACCGCGCCGCGCCTCCCGACAATGCACCCATTCGATTCGAGACCCTGAATCCCTTGCCCAAGCTGGTTTCTCCGCACGGAGGTGGTGCCCTCAAGCCGCTGATGCTCGACGGCGAGCCGCTCGTAGCCGAGCGCGCCCGGGCGAAGAGCCTGCGCACCGTGCGCGTCACCTCGCGCGAAAAGGGCGACCTGATCATGCTCGGCATCGGCGGCTTCACGCCGCTGGACGGCTTCATGTCCCATGCCGACTGGGATGGAGTGTGCCGATCCTTCAAGACGGCATCGGGCCTCTTCTGGCCGATCCCCATCACGATGTCGGTGGACGCGGCCACCGCGGAGGCCATCGTCGTGGGCGAGGACATCGCGCTCGCCGATCCCGACGACGGCAGCCTCCTCGCGGTGATGAAGGTCACGGAGAAGTACCGGATCGACAAGGCGCAGGAATGCCAGTCGGTGTTCAAGACGACGGACACCGAGCATCCCGGCGTGAAGATGGTGATGCAGCAGGGCGACGTGAACCTGGCGGGCCCGGTGCGAGTGCTTTCCGACGGCGGCTTCAAGGCGACCTACGGCGCGCTCTTCATGACGCCCGCCGAGACCCGCGCCGAGTTCGAGCGGCTGGGATGGACGCGGGCGGCCGCGTTCCAGACGCGCAACCCCATGCATCGCTCCCACGAGTACCTCGCCAAGGTCGCCATCGAGATCTGCGACGGCGTGCTGGTGCATTCGTTGCTCGGCAACCTGAAGCCGGGCGACATCCCGGCCGACGTGCGCACCCGGGCGATCGGCACGCTGATCGAGAAGTACTTCGTGCCGGGCACCGTGGTCCAGGCGGGCTATCCCCTCGATATGCGCTACGCCGGGCCGCGCGAGGCGCTGCTGCACGCTGTGTTCCGGCAGAACTACGGCTGCGCCTACCAGATCCTCGGGCGGGACCATGCCGGGGTCGGAAGCTACTACGGGCCGTTCGACGCCCATCGCATCTTCGACGAGATCCCGCAGGACGCGCTCGAGATCGAGCCGATGAAGATCGACTGGACGTTCTGGTGCTACGCGTGCGGCGGCATGGCTTCCGCGCGCACCTGCCCCCACAAAGAGGCCGACCGGCTCCTCGTGTCGGGCACGAAGCTGCGCAAGTGGCTTTCGGAAGGCAGCCCCGTGCCGGCGGAATTCTCGCGGCCGGAAGTCCTGGAGATCCTGCGCGCGTATTACGCCGGCATCGCCGAGAGCGACAAGGTCGAAGTCAAGCTCGCGGGGCATTCCGCGCGCTGACGCGGCGCAATCCGGGGCTAGGCCCGCACCCGGCCTCCCGCCGCGCGCACATCGGCGGCGTGCATTTCGACTAGGCGTTCCTTCGCGAACTGCACGAAGCTGTTGACCAGCCGGGAGTGGAACCGCTCCCGCGGATAGACCACCGAGAGGTGGCGGATCAGGGGCGGCGAGAGCGGGATCTGGACCAGCTCGCCCAGCCGGATCTCCTTCATCACCGTCGATCGCGACATGATGGCGAAGCCCACGCCCGTGGCCACCATCCCCTTCAGGGCCTCGGGGCTGCCCACTTCCATCATGACCTGGAGCGAGTCGGGACCGAAGCCCGCCTTCTGCAGGTAATGGTCGATCACCTCGCGGGTGCCCGATCCCGCTTCGCGGCTCACGAAGGCGTGCTCCATGAGGGCTTTGGGCGTCGCGACCTCGAGCCTCGCCAGCGGGTGCTCCGGCGCGCATACGACCTGCAGCTCGTCGTCGCAGACGACCTCGGCCGCGATCGACGGCAGGTGCGAGTCCCCCTCGATGAATCCCACGTCCAGGCTGCGCTCCGCCGCACGGGACTGCACGGCCTCGGAATTGGCGACGAAAAGCCGGGGCACCACGGAAGGATGCTGCGCCTTGAACTCGCCCAGGATCTGCGGCAGCAGGTACTCCGCGATGGTCGTGCTGGCCCCGATCAGCAGCGGGCCCGCCATCTGGCCGCTCAGCTCCTTCATCTGCGTATCGAGCTCGGCGGAGAGCTCGAGGATGCGCTCGGCATATTCCAGCGCCACCACGCCGGCGGGGGTGAGCGAGATGCGGCCGTGGGCGCGGTCGAAGAGCCGCGTGTTGAAATGCTCCTCGAGCTGGCGGATCTGGAACGTCACCGCCGGCTGGGTCATGAATAGCGCGTCGGCCGCCTTCGTGAACGAGAAGTGCTTCGCGACCGCGTGGAAGACCTGCAGGCGACGCTCCGCCATGACATCCCGGAATCGTGATCAAAGATTCCTATTCAAGCATAAAGCGGAGCCTTCATAAAGCCTGGGTCAGGCTCCGCTCATGAACTCCCTCAAGGCTTGCGCGCGTGAACCAATTTGGCGGCGCTGTCCTGGAGCTTCTTCGGCTGGATCAAGCCATCGAATGGCGGCCAACCGCTATTTCGCGGTGGAAGGAAAGCCCGCCTCGGCGGTGGCCCTGGTGAGGAGCGCCACGTTCGCCTTGCTGTCGTCGAAGGTGACGACGGCCTGCTTCTTCTCGAAGCTCGCCTCGACCTTGCTCACGCCGGGCACCTTGCCGAGGGCCTTCTTGATCGTGATCGGACAGGCGGCGCAGTCCATGCCGGGAACGGACAGGGTGACGGTCTTCGTCTCGGCCCAGGCGGGTACGGCGAGCGCGGCAAGGGCGACAGCGACGGCGAGGGGTTTCTTCATGCTGGCTTCTCCATCAATAGAACAGCGGCGCGGCGTACGGAAACCCGAAAGCGACCAGCACGAGTGCGGCGACGATCCAGAACAGGATCCGGTAGGAACGATTGACCCGCGGTACGGCGCAGGCCTGGCCGGGCGCGCAGTCGGCCGCGGGACGGAAGATCCGGCGATAGGCGAAGAACAAGGCGATCGCGGCCGCGCCGAGGAAATAGGGCCGATAGGGCTCCAGGGCGGTGAGGTTGCCGATCCATGCTCCGCTGAAGCCCAGCATCACGAGCACCAGGGGCCCCAGGCAGCAGGTGGAGGCGAGGATCGCGGCGAACCCGCCGGCGACGAGCGCCGCCATGCCTCGCGGGTCCCGCTCCATCTCACGTGCCATCGAATCGCCTGCGCTTCGTGCCTGCATGCATCGCATTCTACCGGTGGGAGACGCGGAATTCCCGCAGCAGCGTCGGATCCGGGGTGGCCCCCAGGCCGGGCGCATCGTCGAGCACGATGCATCCGTCCCGCACTTGCGCGGCAGCCCCGCACGTGAGCGAGCGCAGCGGATTGCGATTGGCGTCGATCTCGAGCATGCCGCCGCCCCCCGCCGCGGCGAGCAGGTGCGCCGAGGCGAGGAGTCCCACGCCCGCGCCCAGGTAGTGGGGACAATAGCGAAGGCGGGATTGCAGGACCTTGCGCGCCACGGCGAGGCAGCCCGAGATGCCGCCCCACTTGGCGACGTCCGGCTGGATCACGCGCAGGGCGCCCGCCGCCAGGGCGCCGTCGAAAGCCTCGAGGCCCGCGAGGTTCTCGCCACCCGCCAGGGGAATGCGAGTGCCTCGCGCGAGCTCCTGCCATTCGCGCCACGGACGATCGGCCCGCAGGGGCTCCTCGATCCAACCCAGGTCGAACCCCTCCATCGCGCTCGCCATCGAAAGCGCCGTGGGGACGTCCCATGCCTGGTTGGCGTCGACCATCAGCGCGCAGGAGGCGCCGAGCACCGAGCGCAGCGCGCGCAGGTTCGCGAGGTCGCGCTCCGCCCCGAAACCGACCTTGAGCTTGAAGTCGCGGTGACCTTCCGTACGGCACCGGGCGGCAACTTCTTCCGGCGCGTCCGGGTTGATCCCGCTCGCGTACACGCGCACCCGCGGATCCGTTGCGCCGAGGAATCGCCACAGCGGCTGGCCCGCGCGGCGGGATGCAAGGTCCCAGAGCGCGATGTCGATCCCCGCGATGCATTGGTGGATCGGGCCGGGTTCTCCCGATTGGATCGCAAGCACGCCAGTGCGCGCGGCGAGCTCTTCGCGGATTTCGGCGGGGCCATCCATCGCGCGGCCCTCGAGCAGCGGCGCGAACACCGTCTCCACCAGGCGCGCCCGATGCTCCGCCCCGCAATCGGGGAAGTTGCACCATACCTCGCCCCAGCCTTGCGCGCCCTCCTCGTCCTCGATCCGGACGAAGACCGCGGGGCGCTCGCGCATGACCCCGAACGACGTGCGCACCGGGGTCTCGACGGGATAGCGATACACCTGCGCCTCGACGCGGCGCAGGCGCGAAGCCCGCGGGGCGCCTTCCGCCGGGGCGGCGCCCATGCTCACGGCTTCATCTCGACGTCGAGCTGCACGAAGTCGCCGCGATAGGTGACTTCCGCGAGGTAGATCACGGTCCCATCGGGGGCGTTGAACACGCGCCGGACGCGGCCGACGGGGGAATTCACGGGCACGCGAAGGTGGGCGGCCTCGTCGACGTCCGCGGTGCCGATGGTGAGCGTCTGCCGCGCCCGGGCGATCTTCACGCCCGGCAGGGACATGAGGAGCGGGATCACGAGCTCCTTGCGCACGCGCCGCGGCGCGCGGCGAAAGATGCGATCGTCGAGGTAGATCGCGATCACGCAATAGGGCACGCCGTCCAGCGCGTGCACCCGGCGCATGTAGAAGTACTTGGGGGCCGCCTTGCCTTCGTGCTCCTTCAGCCCCGGTGCGGCCGAGGCCTCGGAGAGGTTCAGCAGCTCCGGGCGGGTGTCGCGGTAGAGCTCCGCCAGCTCGCCCATGGTGGTCACCATGTGCAGCTTGCGCTCCTCGGACTTCTTCCCGGTGATGAAGGTCCCGCGCCCGCGCTGGGGAGAAACGAGGCCTTCCCGGGCGAGCACGTCCACGGCCTGGCGCACCGTGACGCGCGCCACGTCGAACTCCCGCACCAGCTCCTCGAGGGAGGGCAGCTTGCCCTGCGAAAGCCCGTGGCCGCGCGCGATCCGCTCGCGCAGGATGTCCGCCAGCTGCACGTAGCGGGGGATCGGGCTGTCGCCGAAGATGCGATGCATGGGCGCGCTTGACCTAACGTATGGTCTATAGTACGTTTAACCTTCCCGCAGTTCAAGGTCCGCGGCCGCCGCATCCTGCTTCGATGCCATCCCGTTCCGACTCCTCGCCCTGGCGCACCGGCGCGCTGGTGCTGGCGCCCTGGCTCGCGATCCTGCTCCTCTGGTACGCGGTGGCGTACAGCGGGCTCGTGAACCCCGCCCTGCTGCCCAAGCCGCACCAGGTCTTCGCCCGGTTCCGGGAGCTCCTCGCCGATCGCCTGCCGCTGGATATCTGGATGTCCACCCAGCGCGTGTTCATGGGCGTGACCCTGGGGATCGTGCTGGCGGTGCCGGTGGGCTTCCTCCTCGGGTGGTACCAGGGCGTGCGCACCTTCATCGATCCGGTCATCAACTTCTTCCGCGCCCTGCCCCCGATCGCGCTGATCCCCCTGGTGATCGTCTACTTCGGCATCGGCGAGGTGGCGAAGGTGGTGATCCTCTTCTACGCCTCGTTCTTCGCCGGCGTGATCGTGATGTACGAGGGCATCGCGCAGATCAGCCCCCTCTACGTGCGCGTGGCGCGCACCCTGGGCGCGACCGACGGCGAGATCTTCCGCAAGGTGATCCTGCCGCTCACGGTCCCGCACATGCTCACCGCGCTCCGGGTGGCGCTCGGCGTGGCCTGGGCCACCCTGGTGGCCTCGGAGCTCATCGCCGCCCAGCAGGGGCTGGGCGCCCTGATCCAGAACGCCTCGTCCTTCTTCCAGCTGGACATCGTGTATCTCGGGATCATCTGCATCGGCTTCATCGCCCTCGCCATGGACACGGCGCTGCGCATGGTGGCCCGCCGCCTCGTTTCCTGGCAGGAGCGCATCGCGTGACGGCGGGCGCCGCCGTGCAGCCGGCGCGCATCCGGTTCGACCGGGTGAGCGTCGATTACGCGACCGCGGCCGGCCCCCTCACGGTGGTCGACGACGTCTCCTTCGACATCCGCAACGGCGAGTTCGTGTCGGTCATCGGGCCTTCGGGCTGCGGCAAGACCACGATGATGAACATCGTCGCGGGGTTCGTGAAGCCGGACCGGGGCCGCGTGCTCCTCGACGGCGAGCCCATCGCGGGGCCGGGCCCGGAGCGGGGCGTGATCTTCCAGGAGTACGGCGTCTTCCCGTGGCTCACCGTCGAGCAGAACATCGCGTTCGGGCTCACGCTCGCCGCCAACCGCGCCCCGCAGCGCGAGCGCCGCGAGGTCTGCGAGCGCTGCATGGCGCTCATGGGCCTGTCCGATTTTGCCGGGGCTTATCCGAAGACGCTCTCGGGCGGCATGCGCCAGCGGCTGGCCATCGCCCGGGCATACGCGGTCAAGCCCCAGTTCCTGCTCATGGACGAGCCGTTCGGCGCCCTCGACGCCCAGACCCGCAGCAACATGCAGGACCTGCTGCTCCAGGTGCTGGCGGCGGAGGGCAAGACCGTGATGCTCATCACGCACTCGGTCGAAGAGGCGATCTACCTTTCGTCCCGGATCGTGGTCGCGACGGCACGCCCGGCGCGCATCCGCGAGATCGTCGACGTTCCCTTCGCCTATCCCCGCGACGAGGCCCTGCACGAGCGCGCGGACTTCGGCGAGCTGCGTTCCCATATCCGCGACCTCGTCATGCAGGAATACGCCGCGCAGCAGCGGCAGGTCGCCCGCAACGTGAACTGAACCCCAAGGAGGAGACATGAGCATGGATCGCAGAGGATTTCTTCATCGGGCGGGCGCGGGCGCGGCTGCGCTCGGCCTTTCGGCCTTCGGCGCCCCCGCCCTCGCGCAGGCGCGCACGAAAGTGAAGCTGGGCTACCTGCACACGCTCGCGGTCGACGGCCAACTATGGCTCGGCATCGACCGCGGCGACTTCGCGAAGCACGGCGTGGAGTTCGAGCTCACCCAGTTCACCACGGGGCTCGAGCTCTTCCAGGCGATGATCGGGGGAAGCATCGACATGCTCACCACCGGCGCGGTGCTCTCGAACTTCCCCGCCCGCGGGCAGGGCAAGGTGTTCCTCATCAACGACGTGGAGTTCGCCACCGCCCAGCTCTGGGTGCATCCGGAACAGGGCGTGAAGACCATCGCCGACCTCAAGGGCAAGAAGATCGCCACGACCGCGGGAACCACCGCGCACGTGTTCCTCGACAGCGCCCTTCGCGCCAACGGCGTCGACCCGAAGGACGTCGAGCTCGTGAACCAGGGCATGGCCAATGCCGTCACCTCGTTCATCTCCGGCGCCGTGCCCGCGGTGGCGCTTTGGGTGCCCTTCAACATCGCCGTGCGCGACAAGGTCCCCACCGCGAGGATGCTGGTGGACGCCTCGGCCTACTATCCCCAGGCGGCCATCGTGGACGGCTGGGTCGCCCGGAACGATTTCCACGACAAGCATCGCGACGTCCTGCAGGGCATCATCCGCGGCTGGGCGAGTGCCAACGACTACTTCATCGCCAACTCCGACGCCGCGCTCGAGACGCTGCAGAAGGCCCATTACCCGCAGGTGCCCCTGGCCGACCTGAAGGAGCAGTTCCACGCCCAGAAGATGTTCACCTCGGCGCAGTGGCACAAGATGTACGCCGACGGAACGGTGACCGCGTGGCTGCAGAAGGTGACGGACTTCTTCGTGGGCTTCGCGAAGATCCAGAACCCGGTGCCCGCGTCCCAATACTTCGACGCGAAGACGTACCTGGAGACGATCAAGGCCTGAGCCGCGAGGCCGCAGCGTGGCAGGCGAGAGCCAGTACGACTACATCGTCGTCGGCGCCGGTTCGGCGGGCTGCGTGCTCGCCAACCGGTTGTCGGCCGCGCCGTCGACGCGCGTGCTCCTGCTCGAGGCCGGGGGATCGGACCGCAACTTCTGGCTGCGCCTTCCGGTCGGCTACTTCAGGACCATCTACGACCCGCGCTTCTCGCGCGTGTTCGACACGGAACCGTGCGAGGGAACGGCGGGACGCAACGTGCCGTGGCCGCGGGGGCGGCTGCTGGGCGGATCGAGCTCCATCAACGGTTTGCTCTACATTCGCGGCCAGCACGGCGATTTCGACGAGTGGGCGCAGATGGGCGCCACGGGCTGGGACTACCGCTCGGTGCTTCCATTCTTCAAGCGATCCGAGCGCTACGAAGGCGGGCAGAGCGAGTACCACGGCAGCCAGGGAGAACTCGGGGTCTCGGAGCTCCGGAACGACCACCCGTATTGCCGCGCCTGGGTGGAGGCCGCGCAGCAGTTCGGCCTGCCGCGCAACCCGGATTTCAACGGCGCGCTCGACTGGGGGGTGGGTTCCTACCAACTCACGATCCGCGGCGGGTGGCGCTCGAGCGCCTCGGTCGCCTTTTTGCGGCCGGTGCTCGCGCGGAGAAACCTCGCCGTCGCTTCCAACGCCCACGTGACGCGCGTCCTCTTCGAAGGCTCCGCGGCCACCGGCGTGGAGTGGCTCCAGGATGGCCGGCTGCGCACCGCGCGGGCCGAACGCGAGGTGATCCTCGCCGCGGGCGCGATCCAGTCGCCCCAGATCCTGCAGCTTTCCGGCATCGGGCCCTCGGTGCTGCTGCGCCGTCACGGTATCCCGGTCCGGGTGGATGCTCCCGAGGTGGGCGAGAACCTGAAGGACCACTACCAGGCGCGGACCATCGTGCGGCTGAAGCGGCCCCTGTCGTTGAACGACCAGGTGCGCAACCCCTTCGCGCTCGCCTCCATGGGACTGCAATGGCTCTTCGGCAATTCCGGCCCCCTCACCGTGGGCGCGGGCCAGGTGGGCGGATTGGCGAAGACGCAGCACGTGCGCGACGCCCGGGCCGACGTGCTCTTCAACGTGATGCCGCTCTCGGTCGACAAGCCGGGCGCGCCTCTGCACCGCTTCTCGGGCTTCACCGCCTCGGCCGCGCAATGCCGGCCCGTTTCCCGCGGGCGGCTGCAGATCGCCTCGGCCGATCCCCTCGCCTCGCCGCGCATCGAGACCAACTACCTCTCCGAGGACCTCGACCGCAGGGTGATCGTGGCGGGACTCAGGATGCTGCGCGAAATCTACCGGCAACCCGCGTTTCGCGACCTGGTGGAAGTGGAGGAGCTGCCGGGACCCGGACGGCAAAGCGACCGGGAGCTGCTCGACTTCGCGCGGGAAAAGGGCGGAACGGTCTTCCACGCGGCCGGGTCCTGCCGCATGGGAAGCGACCCATCGGCCGTGGTGGATCCGTCGCTCCGGGTGCGCGGCGTCGAGCGGCTGCGCGTGATCGACGCCTCCGTCATGCCCGAGATGGTTTCCACCAACACCAACGCCGCGGCGATCATGATCGGGGAAAAGGGAGCAAGCCTGCTGCTCGATTGAGGGCACAGGTCCCGTGGGGCTTGGTAAGATGGCGCGGTCGGATCGGGCTCCAAAGCCTCGACCGCCGCCATCCCGCAACATCCACAGGAGGAGATCCCGTGAAGGATCTCAGGAAGAAGATTCGCCGCGACCACTACGGCGGAGCACTGATGTTCTGCATCGGCATCGGCGCTGCGCTCCAGGGGAGCACCTACCGCATCGGGACGCTGAGCCGCGTTCGCAACGATCCACCCTGTCGCATACATCCACTTTGTCATCTTCTCGAGTTTTGGGATGTCGATGCGATCGGGATTGTCGCGCGGCGTGTGGTAGTCGGCATGCAACAGCGTGCTGAACATGATCGCCGGAATTCCCACGCGCGCGTAGGGCAGGTGGTCGCTGCGAAAATACCAGCCTTCGGGATGCGTCGGACGGTCCCACAG
>JAAOZZ010000117.1 GCA_012274175.1 Betaproteobacteria bacterium | reverse complement strand
CTCATGGTGCTGGGGCTCATCGCCGCGGTGGTGCTCGCCCACGGCTCGCTCATCAAGGCGATCGCGATGATCATCCTGGGGCTGCTCACGGGGCTGATCGGCACCGACGTGAACTCGGGCGTGGCCCGCTACAGCTTCAACCTGCCGGAGCTGATCGACGGCCTGGGCATCGGCACCATCGCGATGGGCGTCTTCGGATTCTCGGAGATCATCCGCAATCTCGAGATGGGTTCCTCGCGGGAAGTGTTCACCAAGGGCGTGTCGGGCCTGTGGCCCAACTGGAAGGACATCAAGCAGGCCTCGGGCGCCGTGGTGCGCGGCACGGCACTCGGCTCCGCCCTCGGCATCCTGCCGGGCGGCGGCCCCATCCTGGGATCGTTCTCCGCCTATACGCTGGAGAAGAAGCTCGCGAAGGACCCGTCGCGCTTCGGCAAGGGCGCGATCGAGGGCGTGGCCGCCCCCGAGGCGGCGAACAACGCGGCCGCGCAGACCTCGTTCATTCCCCTGCTCACGCTCGGCATCCCGTGCACGCCCACCATGGCGCTCATGATCGGCGCCATGATCATCCACGGCATCCAGCCGGGCCCCCAGATCATGACCGCGCGCCCCGACCTCTTCTGGGGAATGATCGCGAGCATGTGGGTGGGCAACTTCATGCTGGTGGTGTTGAACCTGCCCCTGATCGGCATGTGGGTGAAGCTGCTCACGCTGAAGTACGACTACCTCTTCCCCGCGATCCTCATCTTCTGCTGCGTGGGCGTGTTCTCCATCAACAACGCGACGATGGACGTGCTGCTGGCCGCGCTCTTCGGCTTCATCGGCTACGCCTTCATCAAGTTCGACATGGAGCCGGCGCCCTTGCTGCTGGGGTTCGTGCTGGGACCGATGATGGAGGAGAACCTGCGCCGCGCGCTGCTGCTGTCGCGCGGGGACCCCGCGGTCTTCTTCACGCGGCCCATCAGCGCAACACTCCTCGTCGTGGCCGCGCTGCTGCTGGTGGTGGTCGCCGCGCCCGCGATCCGCAGGAAGCGCGAGGAAGTCTTCGTGGAAGGCTGAGGGCGACGAACCGCCGGCTTCAGGCGAGCAGGGACTCCAGCTCGCCCAGGTCCTTCACGATCGCGTCCGGGCGCACCCCCAGCCGCTCGACGCTCGCCCCGGAGCGGTTCACCCAGAATGCGCGGAAGCCGAATGCCTTGGCTCCCGCCGCATCCCAGCCGTTGGACGAGACGAATCCCATGAGCGCGCGCGGCACGCCCAGCGCCTCCTCTGCGATGCGGTAGACGGCCGGGTCGGGCTTGAAGCGGCGCGCCGGGTGCACGCTCAGCACGCCGCCGCGGAAATGGGGCCGCAGCCCCGCGTGGTCCACCACGGCGTCGAGCATCTCGGGGTGCCCGTTGGACAGGATCGCGAGCGCCCGCCCGCCCGCGAGGCGCTCGAGCATCGCGGGCACCTCGGGGAAGGGCGCGAGGCGCCGGTACTCCTCGAGGAGCGCGCGATGGGCGTCCTCGCCGGCGTCCACGGCGAGGGATTCGAGCGTCCATTCGAGCGCCGAGCGCGTCACGCGGGCGAAATCCTCGTAGCTTCCCATGATCGTTCGCAGCCACGTGTACTCGAGCTGCTTCGTGCGCCACGCCGCCGAAATCGCCGCGCCCTTGCCGGGGAAGAGCGATTCGGCCAGGCGCGTGACGGAATGCACGTCGAAGAGCGTGCCGTAGGCATCGAACACGAGCGCCGGGATCTCGCGGGTCATGGGGTCCCCCTTTTTTTCCGATGCTACCATTGGCCCTGACCCTTCCACCCGACGAGCGGCCCCCGAGCCGCGGCCGATCGATGTTCTCCTGGGACTTCCCCTACCCGTCGCAGCGCATGCCCGTTCTCGCGAAGAACGTGGTGGCCACCTCGCAGCCGCTCGCGGCCCAGGCGGGGCTCGCCATGCTCGCCCGCGGCGGCAACGCCGTGGACGCCGGGCTCGCCGCGGCGATTACCCTCACCGTGGTCGAGCCCACGTCCAACGGCATCGGCTCCGACGCCTTCGCCATCCTCTGGGACGGCCAGCGGCTGGTGGGCCTGAACGCCTCGGGGCGCTCGCCCGCGGGATGGACGCCCGAGCGCTTCGCCGGCGGCAAGTCGATGCCGGTGCTGGGCTGGGATGCGGTCACCGTGCCCGGATGCGTCTCGGCGTGGGTGGCGCTGTCGAAGCGCTACGGCAAGCTCCCATTCGAGGCGCTCTTCGAGCCGGCGATCCGCTACGCCCGCGAAAGCTTCATGGTCTCGCCCATCACCGCGATGAGCTGGGCGCGCCAGGCGCCCACCTTCAAGGCGTTCTCCGAATTCTGCTGGACCTTCCTGCCCAAGGACCGCGCGCCCTTCGCCGGCGAGCGCTTCTACTGCCCGCAGCAGGCCGAGACCCTCGAGGACATCGCCGCCACGAAGGGCGAGAGCTTCTACCGCGGGGCGCTCGCCGAGCGCATCGCCCTCGCCAGCCGCTCCGACGAGGGCGCGATGGGCGAGCGTGACCTCGCGGAGCACCGCTGCGACTGGGTCGATCCGATCTCGGTCGAGTACCGGGGCTACCGGTTGCACGAGATGCCGCCCAACGGGCAGGGGATCGCGGCGCTCGTGGCCCTCGGGATCCTGCGCCACCATGACGTCGCGTCATTGCCTCCCGATTCCGCCGACTGCCTGCACCTGCAGATCGAGGCGATGAAGCTGGCACTCGCGGACACGTGGCGCAACGTGGCCGATCCCGGTGCGATGCAGGTGACGCCGGCCCAGATGCTCGACGACGGCTACCTCGCCGAGCGCGCGAAAGCGATCGACATGAAGCGCGCGCAGGAGCACGCCGCGGGCATCCCGAAGGGCGGCGGCACGGTGTACCTCACGGCGGCCGACGAGCGCGGCATGATGCTCTCCTTCATCCAGTCCAACTACATGGGATTCGGCTCCGGGGTCGTCGTGCCCGGCACGGGAATCAGCCTGCAGAACCGCGGCACGGGCTTCACCCTCGAGCCGGGGCACGCGAACCAGGTGGGGCCGCGCAAGCGCCCGTTCCAGACCATCATCCCGGGGTTCCTCACGCGCGACGGCGAGCCCGTCATGAGCTTCGGCGTGATGGGCGGCAACATGCAGCCCCAGGGGCACGTGCAGATGATCGTGCGCCTGGTCGACCACAAGCAGAATCCGCAGGCATGCTCCGACGGCGCGCGCTGGATCGTGAACACCGACTTCAGCGTGAGCGTCGAGGACCAGGTGCCGGGCAGCGTGAAGGAGGAGCTCGCCCGGCGCGGCCACCGCATCGTGCCCTCCGACCGGCCCCAGTTCGGGTTCGGCGGCGCGCAGCTCATCCATCGCCTCGACGACGGCTACTGCGCCGCGTCGGATCACCGCAAGGACGGTTGCGCGATCGGGTTCTGAGCCCGCCCGGGCTGGAAGGAGATCTCCCCGGTCGCGACGAAGCGGCGCTCGTCGGCGTCGCTCACGGCGAGCGCGGGGAAGCGCCGGAAGAGCAGCGCGGCCTGCTCGCGATAGCGCAGCCCCATGAGCACGCGCGGGTACGCCATGCCCGGCACGGCCTCCGCTCCCGTGAGGATCTCCATGTTGAACATGCGCCGGTAGTAGCCCATCTGCGTTTCCCGCACCGCGGTCACGAGCCAGTCGGCGCGCTCGGCCGCGCACGCGAGCATGTGGGACTTGAAGAGGTGGAAGAGTGCCACGTTCGCATCGACGCTCGCCGACGGATGCACGACCGTGAGGCTCGCCTCGACCACGGTGGCTTCGGGCTCGAGCGCCGAGCGCATCGCCTCGGCGAAGGCGTCCATGGCGGGTAGCGTCGCGGCGCGCGCGGGACTGCGCAGGCTCGATCGTGTGGAGGCCACGGGGGCGCTGTTGCGTTCCAGCAGGTAGGTGATCGTGTTGGGCGCGGCATCGTGCGCGTCCGCATAGCCCGCTTCGGGGCGGGCGCCGACGTCGCCCCGGCTCGCGAGCGCGGCAAATCGCAGCGCCCGGACGACGGACCAATCCTCGCGGGTGGAGACGCGACGCAGCGTGAATCCGGATGCTCCGCCGGCGCGGCCGTCGGGATCGAACCGGGCCTGCGGGGGGACAGGTTCTGGCATGGATCCAGCATAGGACGCGACAGCGGATTCGTCCCCACCCGCCGGGGTGGGGAATCACGGGTGCATCGGCCCGGGCCCCGTGACAAACTTGCACCTCCGGGGCGCGAGGCCGGCCGACGACATGGGAATCTGCCTGCGAAACATCGTGGCGCGCGGCCTGGCTCTTGCCCTGGCCTGCGCGGTCGCCGCCGGCTGCGTCCAGGACACGGCGGGCAGCGCTTCGGCGCGCAAGCGGGTGATCGTCGTGAGCCCACGGCCACCGGGTCCGATGCCGGTGGCGGGCTTCGCGCGCCGGCTCGCGCTCGAGACGGGCGCGGAAGTCACGATCCGCGAGGTGGACATCCTTTCTCACGAGGCTATCGCGGATGCGGCGCGGCGCATGGTGCGCGAGCACCCGGCGCTCATCATCTCGCCCACGAGCGAGATGGTGTACGGGCTGCGGGAGGTCACGGAAACGATCCCCATCCTTTTCGTCACGATGGCCGATCCGATCCAGTCGAGCCTGGTCTCCGACGAGGCGAGGCCGCGCGGCAACGTCTCCGGCTTCACCTTCCACGTGCCCATCGAGCCCAAGCAGCTCGAGCTCCTGAAGCGCGCCTTCCCCGCCATCCGCCGGGTGGGCGTCGTGGGCGACCGCTGGCTCTTCACGTCGACCTCCTTTCGCATGCTGGCCGACGCCGCGCGCGGGCCGCTCGCCATCGGGATCGAGCGCGTGCACTTCGAGGACGCGCTCGAGCTCGAGCGCGCGCTCGCGCAGCCCGCCGCGGCGTCGGTCGACGCCTGGATCGTGCCCCAGGGGACCGCGACCTTCCGCTTCGCGCGCGAGGTGGTGGCCCTGCTCGGGGCCACCGGCAAGCCCGCCATCTTCGGCTCCGAGAACTTCGTGCGCCTGGGAGGCCTCATGTCGTACTCGCCATCGTTCGAGGACCCGTCGGAGCGCGTGGTCGACATGGCCAAGAGCGTCCTGCAGGGATTCCCCGTGGGCGAGCTGCCCGTGGAGCGGCCGCAGACGTTCCGCTTCGCGGTCAACACCGCGACGTGGGGCAGGATCGTGCCGCCGCCGCCGCGCAGGATCCTGCTGCTCGCCACCGACTTCTACGGTGCGGACGGCAAGCCCTAGCGCCATGCGTCCGCGCCCGCCATGGCGATGAGGTACAGCCTGTTCGGCAAGTACGCGGCCGTGCTCATGGGGCTGGTGGGCGGGGCGCTCGTGATCGAGGGCCTGTTCGAGATGGCCTTCACCTATCGCGAAAGCCTGCAGGCGGCCGCGGAAGTGCAGCGCTCGGAAGTGCGCGCGGCCGCCGAGCGCATCGAGCAGTACCTGGCCACGATCGAGCGCCAGGTGGTGCAGGTGAGCGCCTTGCCCTGGGCGAGCGGCCTGCTGCAGCTGTCCGAGCGGCGCGACGAATACCACCGCGCGATGAAGTTCGCTCCGGCGATCTCCGAGGTGCGCAACGTGAGCGCCGATGGCCGCGAGCGGCTGCGCGCCTCGCGCTCCGAGCTGGACGAGATCGCCAGCGGCCGCGACCTCAGCCGCTCGAACGACTTCCTGCGCGCGCGGGAGCGCGGAGCCTACTACAGCCCCGCGTTCTTCCGCGAAGGCTCCGTGCCGTTCCTCACCCTCGCGGTGCGCGACTCGGGCAAGAACGGCGACGTGACCCTGGCCGAGCTCAACCTGAAGTTCGTGGGCGACGTGGTGGGCCAGATCACCATCGGGCGGCGCGGGCACGTGTACGCGGTGGACAGCGAGAACCACCTGGTCGCCCATCCCGACCTGGGTCTCGTGCTGCGCCGGCCCGACCTGTCCTCCTACGGAGCGCTGCAGCACTTGCGCGACGAGCTGCGCCGCAGCCCCGTGCCGGTGGTCGGGATGTATCCCGGGCGGGGCCTCGAGGGGACCGACATGATGCTTTCGGCGGCGCTCATTCCTTCCACCCAGTGGCTGGTCGTGGCCGAGCAGCCCCGCGCCGAGGTGCTGGAGCCCCTGTACCAGTCCCTCGTCCGCACGCTCTGGGTGATGGGTGCGGGCGTGCTCGCGGCGCTCGCCGCGAGCTACCTCCTCGCCCGCCGCCTCGCGCGCCCCATCCTCGAGCTGCGGGGAGGTGCGGCGAAGCTCGCGGGAGGCGACCTCGCCGCCCGCATCAGCATCTCGACGGGCGACGAGGTCGAGGGGCTCGCCCACGAGCTGAATCGCATGGCCGACCAGATCCAGGACTACACCACGGGCCTCGAGCGCAAGGTGGCGGAAAAGACCGCGCAGCTCGAGATGGCCAACCGCCACAAGAGCGAGTTCCTCGCCAACATGTCCCACGAGCTGCGCACGCCGCTGAACGCCATCATCGGGTTCTCCGATGTGCTGAAGGAGCGCATGTTCGGCGACCTGAACGCGAAGCAGATGGAGTACGTGCGCGACATCTACGGCTCCGGGCAGCACCTGCTCTCGCTCATCAGCGACATCCTCGACCTGTCGAAGGTGGAGGCGGGGCGCATGGAGCTCGACGCGAGCGACTTCTCCGTGCGCGCGGCCCTGCACAACTGCTGCACGCTGATCCGCGAGCGGGCGCTGGGCAAGCGCCTGCAGCTCGAGTCCCACGTGTTCGAGGACGTGAACACCTGGCCCGGCGACGAGCGCAAGGTGAAGCAGGTGGTGCTGAACCTGCTCTCCAACGCGGTGAAGTTCACGCCCGCGGGCGGCTCGGTGCGCATTACCGCGCGCGCGGAGGGCGACTGGCTGCTGGTCATCGTGACCGATACCGGGGTCGGCATCGCGCCCGGGGAGCAGGAGAAGATCTTCACCGCGTTCCACCAGCTGGGCGTCTCGGGCGAGGAGGCGCGCCAGGAAGGCACGGGCCTGGGGCTCGCGCTCTCGCGCCGCCTGGTGGAGCTGCACGGCGGCACGCTTACCGTGGAAAGCCAGCCGGGGCGCGGTGCGACGTTCACCGCCCGCTTCCCTCGCCCCGCCGCGCCCTCCGCCCATGGCCAGCCGCATCCTCGTGGTGGAAGACGACGAGAAGAGCCGGCGCCTCCTTGCCGATGTGCTGGGCTACTCCGGCTACGAGGTTG
>JAAOZZ010000116.1 GCA_012274175.1 Betaproteobacteria bacterium | reverse complement strand
GCCGGGGGCTCGAGGCACAGGACGTCGCGCAGGCGCTCCACGGCGAGGCGGCAGCGCGGATAGGCGCGCAGGTCCTCCGGGCTCATCTGGCGCTCTTTTGCCGCGCGAAAGATGGACGCCGCGGCGTGGCCGCCGTCGGCGAGCGGGATGCTCGCGCTCCCGACCACGTAATCGTCGCCGCGGTCCACCAGGTAGCGGGCGAGGGACGACCAGAGCAGCAGCATCGTCGTGCCCGAGCGGTAATCGGGATGCACGCAGGCGCGGCCCACCTCGACCATGCGCTCGCGCAGCACGTCGAGCTGCGAGAGATCGAACCGGTCCTCCGCGTAGTAGCCGCCGGCATCGCGCGCGCCTTCGGGCGCGAGGATGCGGTAGGTCCCCACCACGATCCCGGACGCCGCGTCCCGCACCACGAGGTGGTCGCAGTGCTCGTCGAAGGCGTCCACATCGAGGTACTCGCCGGGCGCTCCGAAACGCGCGCCCAGCTCCTGCGCGAAGACCCGGTATCTCAGCTCCTGGGCCTCGCGGACCAGCGTGGGATCGCGCGAGATGCATGCCTCGAGCCGGACCGCCGCGGCCCGGCGCCCCCGGCCTTCCATGGCTCCCCCGACGGTGGTGCGTTACCGCGACTCTAGGCGGCGGCCGTGACCGGGACGTGACGGGAAGATGACCGGGCCATGACGGCGCGGGTCAGCCGAAGCGGCCGGTGATGTAGTCCTCGGTCGCCTGCTTCGCGGGCTTCACGAAGAGCTGGTCGGTCTCGCCGAACTCCACCAGCTCGCCGAGGTACATGTACGCGGTCAGGTCCGAGACGCGCGCGGCCTGCTGCATGTTGTGGGTGACGATCACCACCGTGTAGTCGTCCTTCAGCTCGGAGATGAGCTCCTCCACCTTGGCGGTGGAGATCGGGTCCAGGGCGCTGCACGGCTCGTCGAGGAGCAGGACTTCCGGGCGCACGGCGACGGCGCGCGCGATGCACAGGCGCTGCTGCTGGCCCCCGGACAGGCTGTCGCCGTTCTGTTGGAGCTTGTCCTTCACTTCCTTCCACAGGGCGGCCTTGGTGAGCGCCCACTCGACGCGCTCGTCCATGCGCCCCCGGGGCAGGTCCTCGAACAGGCGCACCCCGAACGCGATGTTGTCGTAGATCGACATCGGGAACGGCGTGGGCTTCTGGAACACCATGCCGACCCGGGCGCGCAGCAGCGACACGTCCGCCTTCGAGGCGAGGATGTTCTCCCCGTCGAGGATGATCTCGCCCGTGGCGCGCTGGTCGGGATAGAGCTCGAACATCCGGTTGAAGGTCCTGAGCAGCGTGGACTTGCCGCAGCCCGAGGGGCCGATGAAGGCCGTCACCCGCTTCTGCGGCACCTCGAGGTTCACGCGCTTCAACGCGTGGAAACCCCCGTAGAAGAAGTCCAGGTTGCGCACCGTGATCTTGGGCGGGGGCAGCGGTTCGGCGGCGGGCTGGGCGATGGCGTTCATGGCGGGTTTCAGGACTTGGCGCGGGCGAAGAGCGCGCGCGCGGCGATGTTGAGCCCGAGGACGAAGAGGGTGATGAGCGCGGCCCCGCCCCACGCGAGCCGGTGCCAGTCGTCGTAGGGGCTCATCGCGAACTGGAAGATCACGACCGGGAGGTTGGCCATGGGGCGGTTCATGTCGGTGGACCAGAACTGGTTGCTGAGCGCCGTGAAGAGCAGCGGCGCCGTCTCCCCCGAGATGCGCGCCACGGCGAGCAGGATGCCCGTCATGATGCCGGCGCGCGCGGCGCGATAGGAGATCCGGGTGATCATCTTCCAGCGCGGGCATCCCAGGGCGACGGCAGCCTCCCGCAGGCTGTTGGGCACGAGCTTCAGCATGTCGTCGCTGGTCCTCACGACGACGGGCACCACGATGATGGCGAGCGCGAAGGCCCCGGCCCAGCCCGAGAAGTGGCGCACGCGAGCCACGTATACGGAGTACACGAAGAGGCCGATCACGATGGACGGCGCCGAGAGCAGCACGTCGTTGATGAAGCGCGTGGCGGGCGCGAGCCACCCGCGCTGGCCGTATTCGGCGAGGTAGGTGCCCGCGAGGATCCCGACCGGCGTTCCGATCGCCGTCCCGGCCGCGGCCATCATCACGCTGCCGAAGATGGCGTTGGCGAGCCCCCCGTCGTTGCCCGGCGGCGGCGTCATCTGCGAGAAGAGCGAGGGGCGCAGCAGCGCGGCCGCACCCTCGTAGAGCAGGGTGCCGATGATCCACGCGAGCCAGAAGAGGCCCGAGGCGAGGGCGGCGGTGGAAAGGGCCATCATCACCGCGTTCATCCTGCGCCGGCGGCGGTAGGTGGGGTTGTGGTCGGTGGCGCGTTCCATGGTCAGGTGCGGGTTCCCTCGCCCTTGGCGAGCTGCAGCAGCAGCAGCTTGGAGCAGGCCAGGACGATCGTGGTGATGAGGAAGAGCAGCAGGCCCAGCTCGATCAGCGCGGAAGTGTACAGCTCGCCCACGGCCTCGGTGAACTCGTTGGCGAGCGCCGAGGCGATGGAGTTGCCCGGCATGAAGAGCGAGATGTTGAAGTCGTGCGCATTGCCGATCACGAACGTGATCGCCATCGTCTCGCCCAGGGCCCTCCCCAGGCCCAGCATGATGC
>JAAOZZ010000115.1 GCA_012274175.1 Betaproteobacteria bacterium | reverse complement strand
TACGTTTCCGCCGGGGCTTTCCGTTTCGCGCCCGGATTCCCCTCTGGTAAAATGCGGTTCTCTCCCGGGTCGTTAGCTCAGCGGTAGAGCACTGCCTTCACACGGCAGGGGCCACTGGTTCGATCCCAGTACGACCCACCAAAGAATGAATGACTTGGACGATGCCATATCGGCCAGGCATGAAACCCGTACGGAACCTTGCCGACCTGGCCGCCTTAGTGAACCAGGCTGCGCACCGGCTCATCGTCCGTCAAGGCCTTGATTTTCTCGAGTAGCTCGCGCTCGTCGAGAGGCTTGGTGAGATAGCCCCTGGCGCCCTGGCGCATCCCCCAGATTCGATCGGTGTCCGCATCCTTTGTCGTGCAGATGATGATCGGAATGTGCCTGGTGCCCTCATCGCGCACGATGGCGCGCGTTGCCTGGAAGCCGTTCAGGCCCGGCATCACGACATCCATGAGGATCAGGTCCGGCTGGTCCGCCGTCGCGCGCTCGATCCCGGCCTCCCCGGAGTTCGCAGTGATCACCTGGTAGCCGCACTTCCTGAGGATTCCTTCGATGAACGCTCGCTCGGTAGGCGAGTCGTCCACTACCATGATCTTCTTCGCCTTCATTTTTGGACCACTCCTTCCACGATCTTCGATATTGGCTTCCGGTGGGAGCGCGGAGTAACTTGCGCTACCACCATATTCAGCAGGTTTTCCTTCGTGAACGGCTTGGCAAGGTGCTCGTTGGCGCCGGCCAGGCGCCCCTTTGCCCGGTCGAACATCGTATCCTTCGACGAAAGCATGACAACCGGCGTCGCGCGATGCGCGGCGTTCTGCTTGATCAGCGCGCAGGTATGGTAGCCATCCAGGCGCGGCATCAGGATGTCCAGCAGGATGACATCGGGCTGTTCGACAGCTATCTTCGCAAGCGCCTCGAATCCGTCGTGCGCCTGGATCACCTCGCAGCCGGCCTGTTCGAGAAAGATCTCCGCGCATTTCCGGATCGTGCTGCTGTCGTCGATGACCATCACGCGCAAGCCCGCGAGCTTGGAGTGCATCGCGCTTGCGGCCCTGTCAGAGGGCGACATTCCCGACCATTCCGCCGCCGACCTGGGCGCGCTCGCCGTTCAGGAGCCGTTCGAGGAGCGACTTGAGGACGCGTTCGTCGGGCATGGCGGGCTCCGGTCGCTGGGGCGCTCGGGCGGGCTGCGAGGGAGTTCCGTACCGGTCCTTGAACCCCGGCAGCACGCCGAGATCCTCGAGGAGTGAATTGGCGTGCCTATAGAGGTCCGGCGCGATATGCAGCAGCGCGGGGCCGTAGGCCTTGAATACCAGGAGCTTGGCCTCGTCGTGCAGCCCGAGCTTCGCGATCGATTCGAGCAATGCGCGCGCAAAGACGCGCGGAAGTATCGGATTGGCGCTATCCGAGATGGATTCGACGCCGAGGATCTCGCACATGCGCGCCGAAAGCTGGAACACCTCCGCGGAGCTCTGCTCGCGCAGCCGGGCAGCGCAATGGTCGAGGGCGAGCTCGACCTGGAGCGCGGCATCGTCCACGAGGGTCAGGTCATCCATGGACAACTGCGAAGACTTGGCGAAGCTGTCGGCCCCGGGAGCGAGCTTCGCGTCGAAGCGCGAGCGCACCTCGCCGATGATCGCGAGGGAGAGCTCCGCCGAATGGTGCGCGAGGATCACGAGAGCGTTGCGCAGCGCCTCGCGCCGGGATGTGGCCGGCCGTTTCCTCGCCCGCGGCGAAGACGTAATGGTCGAAGAGCGCGCGCCAGGCGCGGCGCTGGGACGGCGGAAGGTCGCGCAACCCGAGGAGCGCCAGCAGCAGCGCGTCGAGCGCGGAGTCCAGCGCGGGCGCGGGCGCATCCTTCCACCAGTAGTTCACCAGGACGTTGTGCTCCGAGAGCGATTCGACGTGGTGCCACCAGAGCGGCGGGATGTAGATCGCGTCGCCCGGCTCCAGCTCCGCGACTTGCGCGGCGGCGAGCGCCTCGGTGAAGCGCGGGAAGCGCGCCGCATCGGGAAGCGCGAAATCCACCAGGCTGATGGGAGTGCCCGTGGGCGCGAATCCGATCGGCCCGATGTAGAGGTTGGCGACCTGTTCCGGCGGGAAGAGCGTGAAGCGCCGCCGTCCCGCCACGACGCACGCGATGTTGCTCGATTCGTCGAAATGGGCCGGCGTCACCACGTGGTTGCCGATCCAGATCCGCGGGGATACCGACGGGTCGAGGAGCGGATTGCGGTTCTCCGCCTCGAATCCCGGGAGGCAATCGGGGATCGACGCGCTCTGCACCGCGATCGATGCAGGGTTGGCAAGCCGGGCGTATTTCGCCATGCGCTCGAGCACCGAGGAGATCGTCGCCTGGTCGCGCGCGAAGTTGAAGCCGTCGAGGCGCTCGTTGTAGAAGATGCGCCCGCGCGCGCTGGGAAGCATGCGAAGGGTGTCGACCGGCTTCGCGTTGGCGAACCGCAGCAGGTATTCCCGGATCGCCGCGGGCGCCTCGATGCCGCGGCGCACGGCGGGCCAGTCGCGCACGAGCCCCCGCATGACCGCCGGGGCGTAGCCCGGGACGATCTCACGGCGCAGGGTTTCGGCCTCGACGCGATCCGCTTCGACGATCGGCTTCACGAGCATGCTGGCGAGGAAATCTTCGCCGGATGCTAGCACGCCGGGCCCGGCCCCCAGCCTCGGCGTGGCCGCCCGCTTCAGCCTTGCGACAGCATTCGCCCCGGGAGCACTCCACGATTCCCGGGAATTTGCGTCAGGCGCCGCTGCGCGCAAAGTTTTCCCTATTTCCCGATAGAACCAATCGATGACTCTTCGTGAGAATTCTCGCGATACTGCGTCGTCTCATGCGTATCCTGCCGATCGACATTTCCACGCACCGAAGGAGATTTGCCCTTGAAGAATACGATTCGCGCCCTGCTGTCCTGCGTCGCGCTCGCGGCGGCCACTTCACCGGCGTTCGCGCAAGCTCCGGCGCCGGGACCCGGCATGTTTCTCGTGAAGCCCACGGCGAAGACACCGGACCAGGTGGTCGATGCCGTCAAGGAATACTCGAAGGAAAAGAAGTGGCTGTTCATCGAGCCCACCACTGTGAAGAACGGCGAGGTCAAGATGGTGAAGGTGTGCATCCCCAAGATCGGAAAGATCCTGTGGCCGCTGGGCCTGCAGGTGAGCGCGATGCTTCCGTGCGGAAACCTCGGCATCTTCCGGAAGGACGGACACACGCAGGTCTCGATGCTCCATCCCGCCTACATGCAGATTCTCTATCCGCGCCCGGAGGTGGAGAAGGCGGTCGCCGCGGCCACCCCGTTGTTGCTCGAAATGCTGGACGCGATCGTCAAGTAGCGCGGGGCTTGCCGCGCACGGCCGGCCGTCAGGGTTTCAGGACCACTCCTTGATCGCCTTCGCGGCGGCCTTGCGCGTGTAGAAGAATCCGTTGCGCTCGAAGCCGGCCACGATCGAGGCCCGGGCGGCGATGACGCGGCCCGAGGGCGCGCGGTCGACGATGACCTCTTCGGGCAGGCCGTCCAGCAGGTGGATTGGGGCGAGGCGCCCGTCGGCGAAGCGGGAGAGATACATCCGCTGGGACGCGTAGTCGAAGAACGCGGGCCGGAATCCCAGGCCGCGGTTCTCCTGGCTGCGCCCGCCGGTGCCCGCGTGGAGAGCGTTCTCCTCGTCGAGCTTGCGCTGGTTCATCACGCCTTTCATCTCACGCTCCTTGCCGGGGGCCATGTCTCCGGTCGATGGACGTGAGTCTCCGCGCGCGCGGCTTCGCGCACTATGCAAAATGTCTCAATCGGAGTCTGGGCGGTGCCGCCGGACGGGACGGGCGGTCGCTTCGCGCGGACGAAGGGTCGCCCGGTTACAACCGAAACCTACTCGATCAGCCGGTGCTTCATCGCGTAGTGCACCAGATCCACGTTGGTGGCGAGCGCGAGCTTCTTCAGGATCCGCCCGCGGTACGTGCTCACCGTGGAAGGCGACAGCCGCATCTCCTCGGCGATCTGATGCAGCGTCCTTCCGGAGGCCAGCAGCCACATCACCCGGTACTCGCGATCCGAGAGGCGCTCGTGGGGCGGGCGCTCCTGCTCGGGCATCAGCCGCGCGGCGAGCTTCTCGGCCAGCGAGGCGCTCACGTACCGGCCGCCCGTGGCCACCTTCTTCACCGCGGCGGTGAGCTCCTCGCCGGCGCTTTCCTTGGTGATGTAGCCCGCCGCGCCCGCCTTGAGCGCCCGCAACCCGTGGGGATCCTCCGGATAGATGCTGAGGATCAGAACGGGCCGGTCGGGGTAGTCGTGCCTCACGTCGGTGAGCAGTTCCACGCCACCGCGCCCCGGCATCGAGTAGTCGAGCACCGCCACGTCCCAGTCGACGTGGTGGGCCATCTCGAAGGCCTCGTCGCCGTCGCGCGCTTCTCCCACCACGTTCACCTCGGGATCGGCGTTGAGCATCTGTTTGAGTCCCTGGCGCACCACCGGATGGTCGTCGGCGATGAGCACCTTCACCGGCGCGCCGGGCGTGCCGTGCATTACGGTCGAGGTAGCGAAGCTCATGGTCTCAGGCGTGGAACACCGGTTGGTGGGATGTCATGGGTATCTTCACGGAGACCAGGGTCCCCTTGCCTTCCTCGCCCTTCACGTTGATCGCGCCGGAGAAGGCGAGCACGCGTTCCCGGAGGCCGAGGAAACCCAGGGAGCGCGGGCTCACGAATTCCGAGTCCTTGATGCCGCGGCCGTTGTCCTCCACCGTGAGCACGAGCGCGTCGCGGCCGGACTCCGCGAGCTTCACGTTCACCCGCGTGGCGTTGGCGTGCCGTGCCACGTTGGTGAGCAGCTCCTGGAAGATGCGGAAGATCGCGGTCGAGCGCTCCTGGTCCGGGTCGGTGAATCGCGGCGGCAGCTCCACGACGCAGCGAATGCCGGTGCGCCGCTGGAACTCCCGCGCCTGCCATTCGATGGCCGCCGCGAGCCCGATCTCGTCCAGCACCTCGGGACGCAGCCCCGAGGCGATGCGCCGCACCGAGTGGATGATGCGGTCGATGGCCTGGGCCATCGCCTGGGTCCTCTCCGCCACCGCCGGGGCGTCGTCGGTGCCGTGCCCCTTGGAAAACGCGCCGATGTCGAACTTGAGGCCGGTGAGCGCCTGGCCCAGCTCGTCGTGGATCTCGCGCGCGATGTGGATGCGTTCCTCCTCGCGCACCGACTGCAGGTGTGCCGCGAGCGCCCGCAGGTTCTCCTCCGAGGAGCGCAGCCGCTGCTCCGTGAGGGCGCGCTCCGCGAGCTCGGCGTTGAGCATCCGGTTCATGTCGTGCAGGCCCACGAAGACCGCGAGCTTCGAGCGCAGCACCTCGGGCATCGCGGGCTTCACGATGAAGTCCACCGCGCCCGCCCGGTAGCCGCGAAACATCGAGGCCACGTCTTCCTGCGCCGCGGTAAGGAAGATGATCGGCGTGAAGCGGGAGCGCTTGCGCTCGCGGATCATGCGCGCCGTGGTGAAGCCGTCGATGCCCGGCATGCGCACGTCCATGAGGATGGCGGCGAAGTCCTCCTCGAGCACGTGGCGCAGCGCCTGTTCCCCGGAATCGGCGATCACGAGCCGCGATCCCAATTTCGAGAGCACTTCGCGCATGGCGACCAGGCTCGCCGGGTCGTCGTCCACGATGAGGATGCTCGCCTGCAGGGAGTCGCCCATCTCATTCGGCCAGCACGAGGAGAGAGTAGCCGCCCAGCGTGCGCGCGGCGGCGTCGGGGTTCACCCGGTAGAGCGCTTCGCGCGGCCACTTGAGGAGCCGCGATTTCCATCCGAGGCCCGCGAGCTGCGTGCGCCCGGACGTGTAGCAATGGTCGATCACGCGATAGCCCGTGTCCTCGAGGGACGCGAGCGCGGTCTCCTTGCAGAAGTGATGCAGGTGCCCCACGGAGCGGCGCTGCTCGAGCAGCGGGCGGCCCCGGGCCACCATGAGCGCCGAGAGTTCGAGGGGAATGTGGAAGACCTTGTGGGTCGCCCTGCCCCGCAGCCGGCGCAGGAACCCGAAGTAGTCCTCCACGTGCTCGAACACGTCGATCGCCATCGCGAGGTCGAAGTGCTCGGAATCTTCGAGCAGGTCGCCGAACCGGAACTGCAGCTCGCCTCCCGCCTTGCGCGAGCACAGCGCATAGGCGTCGGGCGAGATGTCGTACCCGGTGAAGCGCGTCCCGGGAGGAAGCCGGGTGGCGAGGCCGCGGATCACCTCGCCCGCGCCGCAGCCGATCTCGGCCACCGTGGCGGGCGCGATGCCGTTGCGCTCGAGGATCCCGGCAACATACCCCGCCTTCCACGCCGAATCGTCCACGTGCCAGTCCGGGTTGTTCCGCAGGTACGTTCCGTCGGTGTAGATCGTTTCCATCGAGACCTTCGGTGCGCGGGATGCTCCGCGCGGCGATACCAGTGTATGAAATGCGGATTGCACCCATGCGGCGCGCGCCGATAGTCCGCAAGAGCTATTTTCCTAGGAGCGGCCGTGCGTCCGGGCGTTCCCGGTTGTCGCCGTTTGGCAACCGAGCGTTGGGTCTGGAGCGCTACGGCGCGGATACGCCATGGCGTGGCGAGCCTACGACGCGGCGCTGCCGGTGCGCGGCAGGGCGCGGGCGGCGCGCGGCCAGAGCGCGCGGTAGGCGGCGCGCAGCTTCGGCACCTCGTAGCGCCACTCGAGCTCGTTTTCCACGCGCCTGCGCCCGTAGGCGCCCATGGCCGCCCGGCGCGCGGGATCGTCGATGAGCTCCACGATCTTCGCCGCCATGTCGTCCGGGTCGTTGCGCCGCGCGTAGAGCGAGGCATCCTGGGCCGAGAAGCGTCCCTCCGCGAGGTCGAACTGCACGATGGGCTTGCCCAGCGCCATGTACTCCATGATCTTGTTCATGGTGGACTTGTCGTTCATTTCGTTGGCCACGTCGGGATTCACGCAGACCTCGGCGGTGTTGAGCATCGCGAGGAGCTGCGCGTCGGGCACCCGCCCGGTGAAGGTCACGTAGTCGGCCACGCCAAGCTCGCGCGCGAGGGTCTTCATCTCCTCGAGGGAAGTCCCCCCGCCCACGAGGCCGAAATGGATGTCGCGCCGGCCCCGGTCGTGCACGATCGAGCGCACCGCGCGCAGGAGGAGATCGATGCCTTCCTGCCGGCCCATCACCCCCACGTAGCCCACCAGGTGCGCGCGTCCCTGCTTGAGGGAAGGCTGCGGCGGCAACACCCGCAGGCGATCGAGGCTGGGGCCGCTGCGCACCACGAAGACCCGGTCCGGATCCATGCCGCCGCGTTCGACGGCGATGCGGCGATAGGATTCGTTGGTGGCGATGGAGATGTCCGCGGTCCTGAACGTGAGCCGCTCGAGCCAGACCATGAGCTTCCAGAAGAAGTCCCGGCGCCCGAACTTGGCCTCGTAGAGCTCCGGGTTGATGTCGTGGTGGTCGAAGACGAACTTCTTGCCCAGCAGCCGGAAGAAGCCGCCGATGAGGAAGAAGAGGTCCGGCGGGTTGCAGGCGTGGATCACGTCGAAGCCGCGCGTGAGGAGCACCCGCCACGCGAGGAGCGACGTGTTCACGAGCGCCACGGAATATTCGATCGCGTAACCCAGCGCGCCCTCGCCTTCCGTGGGCAGGTCGTAGCGGTAGATCGCGATGCCGTCCACTTCCTCGAAGCAGCTCTCGAATCCGGGCCCCGTGGGGCAGATGATCGCCACCGCGTATCCCGCGTCCCGCAGCGCCGTCGCCTCCTGCCACACCCGCCGGTCGAACGGGCTGGGCAGGTTCTCCACCAGCATGAGGACGCGCTTCACGATTTTCTCCCTCTCCCTTGGGAGAGGGTCGGGGAGAGGGTCATGGAGCGGCCCGCGCTCTTCACCAGCAGATCCCGTCGTAGACGCCGCTCACGCTGCGGGTCTCCGCGATGCGCACCAGGTCCACGATGGAC
This sequence comes from Betaproteobacteria bacterium, assembly GCA_012274175.1. Lineage (GTDB taxonomy): Bacteria > Pseudomonadota > Gammaproteobacteria > Burkholderiales > Usitatibacteraceae > Usitatibacter. The sequence goes on along the minus strand of JAAOZZ010000115.1, from coordinate 7,944 downwards.
TGTCCCTCGCGAAGCCGCCGCGGAACGTCGCGGAATTCTTCCGAGGCGTTCCCGATCACGAGCGTTTCCCCGTGCTCCAGCACCTCCTCGATCGTGTTCACCATCAGCTTCGAGATGTGCGGGATGTGGTTGAGGATGTACTCGCGGTTGGCGCCGTGGATCGCCGCCATGCGCACGTTGCTGTCGTAGACGCGCAGGTCGTAGCCCTTGCCGATCAGGTGCTCCACCAGCTCCACCATGGGGCTTTCCCGCAGGTCGTCGGTGCCCGCCTTGAAGCTGAAGCCGAGGATGCCCACCTTGCAGGTGCCCTGCTCCACCACGGCGCGGATGCCGCGCTCGATCTGCTCGTCGTTGCTGGGCAGGATCGCGTCGATGATCGGGACCTTCACGTCCATGGTCTTCGCCTTGTACGACAGGGCCCGCACGTCCTTGGGCAGGCACGAGCCGCCGAAGGCGAAGCCGGGCCGGAGGTAGTAGGACGAAAGGTTCAGCTTCGTGTCCTGGCAGAAGATGTCCATGAGGCGATGGCTGTCCAGGCCCAGGGCCTTGCAGATGTTTCCGATCTCGTTGGCGAAGCCGACCTTCAACGCGTGCCAGGTGTTGTCGGCGTACTTCACCATCTCCGCGGTCTCGTAGTCGGTGCGGATCAACGGGCACGGCATGTGGCCGTAGAGCTTGGCGACCACGTCGCCGCTCGCGCGGTCGAGCTCGCCGATCACGGTCTTGGGCGGGTGGAAGTAGTCGTGGACGGCGGTGCCTTCCCGCAGGAACTCGGGGTTGAGGCACACGCCGAAGTCCTCGCCCGCCTGCAGGCCCGACGCCGATTCGAGCGTGGGGATCACCACCTGGCGCATGGTGCCGGGGAGCATCGTGCTGCGCACCACGACCGTGTGGCCCGGGTGGTCGCGCAGGCCTTCGCCGATCTGCTGGCACACACGCCGGACGTACTTCAGGTCGATGTGCCCGTTGCCGAGGCTGGGCGTGCCCACGCAGATGAGGGAGAGGTCCGTGTAGCGCACCGCCTGCTGCAGGTCGGTGGTCGCGCGCAGCCGGCCCTCCGACACCGCGGCCTGGATCATCTCGCCGATGTCGCGCTCGATGATGGGCGTCTTGCCGGCGTTGATGAGGTCCACCTTCGACTGCTGCGGGTCGACGCCGATGACCTCGTGGCCCTCCTTGGCGAGGCATCCGGCCGACACCGCGCCCACGTATCCCAATCCCATGATGCTGATCTTCATCGCTCGCGCTCTTTCGAAAGATTCCATCCCCAGCATCCCCCCGCCACTTGACCCCCCGCGCGCGCCCCGCTAGTCCAGTCGGCCCAGAAATCGGGGTCTGTCCCCGATTTTCAGCAGGTGATGGTGGTGCGCAGGAGGTGGTTTGCGGTGAGGCGGGCTTTCCAGGCGAGGGTGACGGCGGGATGTTTGCGGTCGAAGCGGCGGGAGACCCAGCCGGCGATGGGGTCGAGGCTGCCCTCGAGCAGGCGCACCTGCGCGCCGTCGGCATCGGGCCAGCACAGGCGGATCGCGCGATCGCCGCGGGCGAGCTCCACGCCGCCCTCGAACGGGCGCACCGTGCACTCCTCGTGGCAGTGGAAGAAGATCTCCACGTCGTGGGTCCCGGCCATCTCGAGCCCGTCGTCGATCGCGATCGTGCGCGCGACCTTGTCGAGCACGATCCTCCGGCGGTGCGTCACCGGGTCCGCGAGGCCGCGGTAGCCGTCGTGCCAGCCCTCGAACGTGTCCCGGACGCCGCTGCTGCTCCAGCGCTCGCAGCAGGCCCGGGCCTTGCGCAGCCACATGAAGTTGCCTCCCGATTGCGACTGGTCCATCCCGTCGACGCGCACGGTGTTATGTGCCGATGTGCCGCGAAAGTAAGCCCGCCACTCGCCCTCGGTGTGATAAGCGTACGTGCCCGGGTCGACGAGGAACTCGTCCCCGCCCACGCAGAGCGTGAACGAGAGCGCATCGGCATGGCCGTGGGCCGCGATCTCGCGATAGCCCAGGGGCCCCGCGTCGGCCACGAGGCGAATCTCCCGCGGCGTCTCGTAGTCGCAGCCTAGGATGTAATACCCGCCTTCGGGAAACGCCCGGCGCACCGGCAGCACCACGCGCGAAGCGTCGAGCGCCTCGAAGGCGCGGTCCGCGCCGGGCCCCACGAGCCAGCGGGTCTTGTCGTCCAGCGCTCCCGCCTTGGCCTTGAAGTCCCCGCGCCCGAAGACGATCGCTCCCGTGGCGAGGAGCGAGCGGAAGCGGCAGAGGCTGTCCCGCGGATCGAGCCGCACGGCGCAGCCGTCGTCCGCGTCACCGAACATTGGCACGTGCCCGCCCGCGTCCATGATGCTCGCCACGTATTCGAGCATCGCCTCGATCCGCGCCTGATACGCGGCGGAGAAATCCTCCCCCTGGGCGCGCGCAGCGAGCATCGGCAGCAGGAGCAGGTCCAGCTCGAACTGCTGGTACGAGACCGCCTGCTCGCGATTCACGCCGTCGGGCGCGTTCTGCAGCAGCGCCTCGCGCTCGAGCAGCGCGCGGGAAAGTTCTAGCCATTGCCGCGAGCGCGGCCAGTGGGGCCACGCGAGGGCCGCCGCGTGCACCCCCGCCAGCTCGCCGATGAGGTGGTTGTTCGCCGAGGAATGCAGCGAGAGGTGTCCGCAGACGAACTGCGCGTGCTGGTAGACGGATTCGAGCCAGCGTGCGCGGAACCGGTCGCCGTCGGGTCCCGCGAAGAGCGTCGAGTCCACGCCCCCTACGAGCTGCCACGCGAGCGCCCAGTTCACCAGCCGCAACCCGCATTCGAGCGAGCTCGACCAGTTGGGCCCGAAGCGCCACGGGCACGCGTCGAACCAACTCTCGAGCTGCGTGCGAAGGGCGACACCGTGCTTCGCCTCGCCCGTGAGCCGGTAGGCTTGCGCGAGCGTGACGAGCTGCAGGTGCCGGTTGGGCTCCCACAGGTACTTGATGTCCCCGACGCGCGAGGGGTCGCGATAGTCCAGCTCCTTGCCGAACTCGAGGGCCGCCTCGATCCCGGTCTTCGGATCGCGGTTCCAGCGCGGCGGCCGTCCCAGGTACGCGTCCTCGAGCGCGAAGACGTCGAGCCGGCCCGCGGCGATGCGCTCCGCCGCCTGCACGTACGGCGCCGGATCCACCGCCGGATCGAGCGCGATCCACGGCCGTGCCCGCTGCGCGAGGTCGGGCGCGGGAATCGACTCGCTCGCGAGCCCCCAGCGTTCGGCGCGCATCGCGAGCGAGCGCGCGAGCCGGTGGCCGATCTCCGCCGGCCCCATGCAGCGCAGGCGGTTCACCTTCCACGCGAGCCCGCCGCTCATGCGTATTGGCGATGCCAGATCTCGAGGTTCAACAGGGCCCATAGGAGTTTCTCGTGGTTGTGCTTGCCGCCTACGTGCTCGTCGAGCACGCCGTCGAGCGCGCGCGGATCGTAGTAGCCGCGGGTCTTCGAATCGCTCCCCCGCAGGTGCTCGAACAGGTATTCGCGCATGGGACCGCGGAACCACTGGTTCACCGGCACGCGGAACCCCACCTTCGGGCGCTCGAGGATCGCGGCGGGAAGCAGGCTTGCGCCCGCGCGGCGCAGGATCCGCTTGGTCTCGAAGCCCTTCACGCGGTAGTGGTCCGGGAGAGACGAGACATATCCCGCGAGCTCGTGGTCGAGGAACGGCACGCGCGACTCGATCGACGCGGCCATGGTCATGCGGTCGCCGCGCTCGAGCAGGTTGTCCGGGAGCCAGCTCGTCTGGTCGAAATAGAGGATGCGCCGCAGCGTGCTCGCCCGCGGATCGGAATCGAAGGGGGGCCCGTCGTCGCCGTGGTCGTAGCCGTTGCCCCGCAGCACCGTGAGGCGCTCGCGCTCGCCGCGGTCGAGTGCCCCGAACCAGCGCACGTAGCGCTCCTTCCGATCCTCGATGTTGAGGTTCGCGACCGCCGTCTTGGCGCGGCGGAATTCATACGGCAGCGCACGCGCGAGCGGCGCCACCAGGTTGCGGCGGATCAAGCCGGGAACCCGCTGCCAGCCCGGGGCGAAGCGCTCGAAGACGTGCTTCGGGTATCCGCCCAGGACCTCGTCGCTGCCCTCGCCCGTGAGCACCATCTTCACCGTGCGCGCGGCCTCCCGGGCGAGGAGGTAGATCGGAATGTCGGAAGGCTCCGAGACCGGCGCATCGCGAAAGGCGACGAGCGCGGGCAGGTGCTCGGTCATGTCCTGGAAGCCCACTTCCAGCTCGTGATGGTCGGTCCCGAAGTGCCGCGCCACGGTGCCCGCGTAGGCGAGCTCGCTGTAGCCACCCTCGCCGAATCCCACCGAGAAGGTCTTCACCTGCGAGTTGTGGCGCGTCATGAGGGCCACGATCGCCGAGGAGTCGAGGCCGCCCGAGAGGAACGCCCCGAACGGCACGTCGCTCACCATCTGCATCTCCACCGCCTCGTCCAGGCGGTCGAGGAAACCGCGCACCGCGTCGGGCTCGCCCACGGAATTCGCGGTCGAGGCGTCGCGGTCCGGCGCGCTCCAATACCGGCGCTCCGTGAGACGGCCGTCCTCCCAGGTGGCACAGGTACCCGGAGCGAGCTTGCGGATGCCCTCGAAAAGCGTCTGCGGCCCCGGCACGTAGCGGTAGGCGAGGAAGTCCCACACCGCGGGAAGATTCACCGCCGGCCGCGCGCCGGGGATCTCCAGCAGCGCCTTGATCTCGGAAGCGAACGCGAGGACGGAGCCCTGCTCGCGCAGGAAGAGCGGCTTCTCCCCAAAGCGGTCCCGTGCGAGGAAGAGCCGGCGCCGGGGCGCATCCCAGATGGCGAAGGCGAACATGCCGCGCAGCCGCTCCACCACCCCTTCGCCCCAATGCTGGTACGCGCGCAGCAATACCTCGGTGTCGGAGTCGCGCTCGAACACGTATCCGCACGCGGCCAGCTCGCCCCGCAGCGCGCGGAAGTTGTAGATCTCGCCGTTGAAGGTGAGCGCCAGTCCCGCGGCCCCGTCGCACATGGGCTGGCGCGCGCCCTCGGGATCGATGATGGCGAGCCGGCGGTGGCCCAGGATCACGTGCGCTCCCGATCCCGCGTCGAACCGCACGACGCCCTGCCCGTCGGGACCGCGGTGGGCCATGCGCTCGAGCATGCGCTCCACGGTCGCGACATCGAGGCCGCTCGACGGACCCGCCACCACGCCCGCGATTGCGCACATGGCCTTCAGTCCTTGCGGCCGGCTACGGCCATGGCGCCGGCAAGGCGGCCGTAGTGCGACGCCAATTCGCCGGCGAGCCGCTCGACGGAATACGCCGCGCGGATGCGCCGGCGGCAGGCGCGGCTCATCCACGAAAGCCGCTCCCGGTCCGCGGCGAGGGACGCCAGCGCTTCGGCGATCGCGACGCCGTCCCGCGGCGGCACCAGGAGGCCGTGGATGCCGTCGGCCATCACGTCGGGAATCGCGCCCACGGGTGTGGCGATCACCGGGATACCCGCGGCCATCGCCTCGAGCAGCGCGTAGGGCAGGCCCTCGGCGTAGCTCGCGAGCACCATCGCGTCGGACGCGGCCAGCAACTTCACCTTGTCGGCGCCGAAGACGGGACCGGCGAACGTGACGTGCGGAGCGACGTCCACCGCGTGGGCATAGCGGCGCAGGCGTTCCTCGTCGCTTCCGCTGCCCGCGATCACGAGGGAGGCGTCCACGCCCAGCTCGCGCGCGAGGCGCAGGCCCTGCAGTGTCTCGTACAAGCCCTTCTCCCGCGCGATGCGGCCGATGTAGACCAGCCTCAGCGGCCGGCCCGGGTCGGAGCACACCATGGGTACCGACGCGTACGCCCGGCAGTCGATGCCGTTGGGAAGCGCCACGACGTCCTGCGCCGGCACGAATGCGCGATAGGCTTCGAGCTCGACCCGGGCGAGGACCACCACCAGGTCCGGGAGTCCCAAGGTCCAGCGCAGCCATTTCGTGAGCAGGCGGCTTCCCGCGAAGAAATGCCGCGGAAGCTTTCCCCCGTGGACTTGGTAGACCACCCGTGCCCCGAGGAGCTTGGCCGCGAAGAGGTACGCGAGGTCGCGCCAGTACGCCCGCGGATTGAGCGAGGTATTGATGTGCACGATCGCTGCGTGGCGGAAGACGATCGCCGCGGCGAGCGCGAAGGGGCTCGCGACCAGGCGCAGCACGCGCGCGGCGATGCCCTCTTTCCTGCCCTCGCTCCCGACCTGGAAGTGCACCAGCTCGAATTCCTCGGCGAGGCCCGAACCCAGCAACAGGTCGAGATGGGTGCTGACGCCGCTCACGGCGCCGCGGCCTGGCCCGAGTATCAGGACGACGGGTCGGTTCACGACGACTCCTGCAGCCTTCGCACCGCAAGGCGCTCGCGCGCCGCACCCCGGCGCACGCCCAGCCCGGCGTAGATCTGCTCGATGCGCTCCACGCAGCGCTCCGTCGTGTAGCGGGTGGCGATGGTGGATCGCGCGGCGCGGCCCAGGCGCGCGGCGTACGCGGGATCGCGCAACAGCCGCGCGAGCGCGGCGGCCAGCGCCGCGGGGTTCTCCGCGGGGACCAGCAACCCGTTCACGCCGTGCCGGACGAGGTCGGGAATGCCCCCCACCGCGCTCGCCACCACGGGACAGCCCGCGGCCATCGCCTCGAGAAGTGCCAAGGGCATTCCTTCCCCATGGGATGGGAACACGAAGATCGACGCCCTCGCGAGCAGCGCATTGCGGGCCGGCTCGCCGATCCATCCGCGCATCGTCCATCGCTCGCCGATGCCCAGAGCTGCAGCACGTCGACCGAGCCGCGCGAAGTCGCCCTCACCCGCGCACTCGATGCGCAGCCGCGGGAACGCTTTGGCGAGCCCCGCCCCGGCCTCGAGCAGGTCGAAGACGCCCTTGGCTTCCTCGCAGCGCCCGACGAAGGCGACGAGCCCCGGCTCGCGCACCATGCCCGCCACCGGCGGCAGCGCGACGGGAGTGGGAATGCACGCGATGCGGGGGTTGGACGTGGCCCCGTGCAGCCACGCCGCCCAGCGCTCCGAGACCGCGACGATCACCGTCGCGCGGTCGAGGAAGAAGCGCACGATCCTGCGCCGGATCCATCCGCACTCGCGATCGTGGAAGCGCGCGAAGCCTCCGCCATGCAGATGAAACACCACCGGCCATCCCAGTCCCAGCGCCACCGCCATGTAGCAGGCCTTGCGCCAGAAGCTCGCTCTCGAGGCGCTGTGCACGTGCAGCACCGCCCTCGGATGCCGCGCCACCGCGAGCATCAACGCGCCGAGCCCCCGGGCCGCGGCGAGCGCCTTCTCCCGCCCCGTTCCGTCGCGGTGGCTCACGAGGTACTCGATCGGCCAGCGCTCGAAGAGCCCCGCGGCGCGCCAGGCCTCGACCACCGCCGAGATGCCGCCGCGGGTGCGCGGATCGGTTCCGACCATCACGATGTGGGAAGGATCGCGCGCCATGGTCAGTCCTGGGTCGCGGCGCCGAAGTAGCGGCGGATGTCCAGGTGCTGCACGAGCATGCGCGCCTTGCCCCGGGGCGTGCGCTCGATGCGCTCGACCTGCACCACCTCGACCGTGCAGCCGCCCTGGGTCTTGGCCTCGACCGCCGCTCCGATGTGATCGACCTGCTCGCCCGTGAGCGGTGCATCGGCCACGACCTTGAGGACCACGCGACCGGGGCGCTCCTGCTCGTACTGGATCGCTTCCACCGCGGCGAGCTCCGGAAAGTGCGCCACCCCGAGCGTCGTGATGGACACCAGCCGCTGGTCGCGGCAGACGAGGAATTCCTGCAAGCGCCCCGCGATGCGCTCCACGGCGGGGAAGCCCGGAAGCAGCGGGTGTCCGCCCTCGCTCAGCACGGCAAGGTCTCCCGTGCGATAGCGCACGAACGGCATCGCCCGATTGTCGAAGCTCGTGCCCACGACGAATCCCACCTTTCCCGGTTGCGTCACGGGCCGGTCCCGGGC
>JAAOZZ010000114.1 GCA_012274175.1 Betaproteobacteria bacterium | reverse complement strand
TCACGATCGCGGCCGCGACACTCACCCACAGCGCCGTGGCCACCATCGCGGTGTTCGTCTTCGCGATGATCGTGGTCGTGATCTTCGAGGGCGTGCGCATCGTCCCGCAGCAGAACGCGTGGGTGGTGGAGCGCCTGGGCACGTTCTTCCGCGTGCTCGAGCCGGGGCTGAACCTCATCGTGCCGTTCCTCGACCGCGTGACCTACAAGCATTCGCTCAAGGAATTCCCCCTCGACGTGGCCGAGCAGGTCTGCATCACGAAGGACAACACCCAGCTCGCGGTGGACGGCATCATCTACTTCCAGGTGGTCGACCCGCGGCTCGCCTCCTACGGCTCCTCGAACTACGTGCAGGCCATCACGCAGCTCGCGCAGACGGCGCTGCGCTCGGTGATCGGCAAGATGGAGCTGGACAAGACCTTCGAGAGCCGCGACGAGATCAACCACACGATCGTGGGCGTGCTGGACGAGGCGGGGCGCACCTGGGGCATCAAGGTCCTGAGATACGAGATCAAGAGCCTCACGCCGCCCGAGGCGATCCTGCGCTCGATGCAGGCGCAGATCACCGCCGAGCGCGAGAAGCGCGCGGTGATCGCGACATCCGAGGGCAAGCGCCAGCAGGAGATCAACGTGGCCGACGGCTCGCGCCAGGCCGCGATCCTCGCCTCCGAAGGCCAGAAGCAGGCGGCCATCAACAAGGCGCAGGGCGAGGCGGCGGCGATCCAGCTCGTGGCCGACGCGACCGCCAATGCGGTGCGCGCCGTCGCCTTGGCCATCGAGTCTCCCGGAGGCATGAGTGCCGCGAACCTGAAGGTCGCCGGGCAGTACGTCGAAGCGTTCGGCAACCTCGCCAAGGCGGGCAACACGCTCATCATTCCCGGCGACCTCTCCAACATCGCGGGCCTCGTCTCCAGCGCCATGACCGTGCTCGACCGCACGAAGCTGGGCGAGGCGGCGGCGAAGTAAGGCGCTCCCTCTCCCCCGGGAGAGGGTCGGGGAGAGGGCAAATGGCGGACCGCGAATTCGGATTTGAAACGCTGTGCCTGCACGCCGGGCAGATCCCCGACGCCCAGACCGGCGCGCGCGCGGTCCCGCTCTACCAGACCACGTCGTACGTGTTCGACAGCGCCGAGCACGCCGCGAGCCTCTTCAACCTGCAGACGTTCGGCAACGTCTACACGCGGCTGTCGAATCCCACCACGGCCGTCTTCGAGGAGCGCATGGCCGCGATCGAGGGCGGGCGCGCGGCGGTGGCCACCGCCTCGGGCCAGGCGGCGGAGATGGTGGCGCTCCTCAACATCCTGCAGGCGGGCGACCACATCGTGTCCTCCTCGAAGCTCTACGGCGGCACCTACACGATGCTCGCGGTCAGCTTCGCGAAGCTGGGCATCGAGGCGACTCTGGTGGATCCCGACGAGCCGGAGAATTTCCGCCGCGCGCTCAAGCCCAACACCAAGGCGATTTTCTCCGAGACCCTCGGCAATCCCGCGATCAACGTGATCGACATCGCCGCCATCGCCGCCATCGCGCGGGAGGCGGGCGTGGCCTTCATCGTCGACAACACCGCGGCCTCGCCCTACCTCTGCCAACCCTTCGTCCATGGAGCGGACATCGTGGTGCATTCGGCCACGAAGTTCATCGGCGGTCACGGCACTTCCATGGGCGGTGTGGTGATCGAGAGCGGGAAGTTCCCGTGGGACAACGGCAGGTACCCGGGCATGACGGAGCCCTCGGCGGGCTACCACGGCGTGCGCTTCTACGAGACCTTCGGCGACTTCGGCTTCACGATGAAGGCGCGCATGGAGGTGCTGCGCGTGTTTGGTCCGGCGATCTCGCCTTTCAATGCGTGGCTGCTGCTGCAGGGCCTGGAGACGCTTCCCGTGCGCATGGACCGGCATTGCGCCAACGCGATGGGTGTCGCGCGGTTCCTGCAGTCGCACCCGAAGGTGGCGTGGGTCAACTACCCGGGCCTCGAAGACGACCGCTATCACGCCCTCGCGAAGCGCTACCTGCCGCGCGGGGCTGGCTCGCTGCTGTCGTTCGGCATCAAGGGCGGCTTCGACGCGGGCGTGAAATTCATCGAGGGCCTGCAGTTCGTGAGCCACCTCGCCAATATCGGAGACGCGAAGTCGCTCGTGATCCATCCCGCGTCGACTACGCACCGCCAGCTCTCCGAGGAGGACCAGGTGAAGGCGGGCGTGCCGCCGGACATGGTGCGGCTTTCCATCGGGCTGGAAAGCGTGGACGACATCCTCTGGGACATCGGACGCGCGCTCGAGCGCAGCTAGCGCGGCGTCGGTCGGGCCCCGTGGAGCGGCGCGCCGCGCATTGACTTGACCCATCCCCCGGCTTACGATGCAATTCAAACGGGCGTTTGAATCGGGCGTTTCGCGCGACCCTTTCCCCAGCCCTCTCCCCAGGAGAGGAAGCGAACGTCGGGCACGTTTTCCAGAATAGGGGCAACCGCAGATGGCCGTATCCCGCACCGCGCGCAAGGGCGTGGCCCTCGATGCGACCTCCGCGGACACCAAGACCAGGATCCTCGACGCGGCCGAGCTGCTCTTCATGGAGCACGGCTTCGAGGCCACGAGCCTGCGCCAGCTCACGGCGGCGGCGGGCGTGAACCTCGCGGCGGTCAACTACCACTTCGGATCGAAGGAGGAGCTCTTCCAGGCGGTGCTCACCCGCAGGCTCGATCCGATGAACCAGGAGCGCATCGAGCGCCTCGAGCGCATCGAGCGGGATGCGGCGGGCAAGCCCCTTTCATGCGAGAAGGTCCTCTTCGCGATGCTGATCCCGGCGCTGCGCCTCGCCCGCGACGAGCGGCGCGGGGGCAAGAACTTCCTGCGTCTGCTGGGCCGGGCGTACGCGGACCCGGCGCCCTTCATCCGCAGCTTCCTGTCGGCGCAGTACGCGCAGATGATCGCGCGCTACAAGGAGGCTTTCCTGCAGGCGCTTCCGCACCTGTCGCGCCAGGAGCTCACGTGGCGACTGCATTTCGTGATGGGGGCGCTGTCATATACCCTTGCGGGCACCGACGCGCTCAAGCTCTTCGCGCAGGTGGGGGCGGCGGACAACGACGAGCTGTTGCTGCAGCGGCTCGCCCCGTTCCTGGTGGCGGGGCTCAAGGCGCCGCCGATGGGCGACACGCGCAAGCTCGAGCTGGTCTCGGGCGACTGACGGCAAGGAGATGACCATGGTGACGGCGATTCTCGTGGCACTGGTGTGCATCGCGGTAATGAAGGCGCTCGCCTACCACCGCGCCAACGGGCTCGCATGGTCGATCGCCTTCGCGGCGGGAGCGGCCGCGCTCACGCTGTGGTCGGGCGCATCCCACGCGCTCGTGACCGCGGCATGGATCGCCGTGGCGCTCTTCGCCGCGTTCTCCGTGGTGAAGCCCCTGCGCCGCGTCGCGATCACGGGCCCCCTCTTCGGGCTGTACAAGCGCATCCTGCCGCAGATCTCCCAGACGGAGCAGGAAGCGCTGGACGCGGGCAGCATCTGGTGGGACGCGGATCTCTTCACCGGCAGGCCCGACTGGAAGAAGATGCTCGCCTACCCCCAGGCGAAGCTCTCCTCGGAAGAGCAGGCTTTCCTCGACGGCCCCGTGGAAACGCTCTGCGGCATGCTGGACGAGTGGGAGATCACCCACGAGCGCATGGACCTTTCACCCGAAGCGTGGAAGTTCATCCGCGAGCAGGGCTTCCTCGGCATCATCATCCCGAAGTCCTTCGGCGGCCTGGGATTCAGCGCGTTCGCCCACTCGGAGATCGTCACCAAGATCTCCACCCGCAGCGGCACCGCGGCGGTCACGGTGATGGTGCCCAACTCCCTCGGGCCCGCGGAGCTGCTGATCCACTACGGCACCGACGAGCAGAAGAACCACTACCTGCCGCGCCTCGCCAAGGGCCTCGAGATCCCGTGCTTCGCGCTCACCAATCCCGAGGCCGGCTCCGACGCCGGCGCCATCCCCGACTTCGGCATCGTGTGCAAGGGCCTGCATGAGGGCCGCGAGGTCATGGGCATCCGGCTCACCTGGGAGAAGCGCTACATCACGCTGGGTCCGGTGGCCACCATCCTCGGCCTAGCGTTCAAGCTCTTCGATCCGGAGAAGCTCCTGGGCGGCGAAGAGGAGCTGGGCATCACGCTCGCCCTCATCCCCACCTCCCACAAGGGCGTGGACATCGGCCGCCGGCACGCGCCGCTGTCCGCCGCGTTCATGAACGGCCCCACCACGGGCAAGGACGTCTTCGTGCCCCTGGACTGGGTAATCGGCGGCGAGAAGCAGGTGGGCAAGGGCTGGCGCATGCTGGTGGAATGCCTCGCCGCGGGCCGCTCGATCTCGCTGCCGTCGATGTCGATGGCCGCGGGCAAGCTCGGCAGCCGCGCCACGGGCGCCTATGCGCGCGTGCGCTCCCAGTTCCGCACGCCGATCGGCCGCTTCGAGGGCGTCGAGGAGCCGCTCGCCCGCATCGGGGGCAACACATACCTCATGGACGCCACGCGGCGCATGACCATGGTGGCTCTCGACCTGGGGGAAAAGCCCTCGGTGATCTCGGCCATCTGCAAGTACCACATGACCGAGCGCATGCGCGCCATCTTGAACGACGCCATGGACGTGCACGGCGGCAAGGGCATCATGCTCGGGCCCAACAACTACCTGGGCCGCGCCTACGAGACGATCCCCATCGCGATCACGGTGGAAGGGGCCAACATCCTCACCCGCTCGATGATCATCTTCGGCCAGGGTGCCATCCGCTGCCACCCCTTCGTGCTGAAGGAGATCGAGGCCGCACGGGACAACGACCTCGTGGCTTTCGACGTGGCGCTCTGGGGCCACATGGCGTTCACGCTCTCCAACGCCGCGCGCTCGCTCTGGCTCGGGCTCACGGGCGGCAAGGGCGTCGCGGTGCCCGGGGCCCCCGAGACGCGCCGATACCTGCAGATGATGACGCGCTTCTCCTCGGCCTTCGCGCTGCTCTCCGACGTCTCGATGTTCGTGATCGGTGGCAGCCTGAAGCGCCGCGAGAAGATCTCGGCCCGGCTGGGCGACATCCTGTCGCTCCTGTACATGGCTTCGGCCACGGTGAAGCGCTTCGAGGACGAGGGCCGGCAGAAGGAGGACATGGCGCTGCTCACCTGGGCCATGCACGACAGCTTCTTCAAGCTGCAGGTGGCGATGGACGGCGTGCTCGCCAACTTTCCCAATCGCTTCGTGGCGGCGTGGCTGCGCATGCTCGCGTTCCCGAAAGGCATGACCCTCGACGCGCCCACGGACCGCGTGGGCTCGCGGGTGGCCGAAATCCTCATCACGCCGGGCGCGGCGCGCGATCGCCTCACCGCGGGCGCCTACATCCCGAGGAGCGAGGACGACGTGGTGGGGCGCCTGGAGTTCGCGATGGAGGCGGTGATCAAGGCCGACCCGATCGAGGCGAAGATGCGCAAGGCCGGCAAGGAGGGCAAGCTCGGGCAGCGCACGCTCGCCGAACGCCGGCAGGCGGCGCTCGCCCAGGGCGTCATCACCCGCTCGGAGCTGGACCATCTCGTCTACACCGACCGGTTGCGGCGCGACGTGGTGAAGGTGGACGATTTCGACCATGACCTGTCGCGGGGAGCGCACGGGGAGGAGCCATGGCAGGCAGCGGATACGAAGAAAAAGGCGCTCGCCGCGTCCATGTAGTCGACGGGGCGCGCACGCCGTTCCTCCGGGCGAGGACGGGCCTGGGACCCTTCACCGGGTCCGACCTCGCGGTGAACGCGGGCCGCGCCCTGCTCGCGCGCCAGCCGTTCGAGCCCGACGCGTTCGACGAGGTGATCGTCGGCGCCGCCATGCCGTCCGCGGACGAGGCCAACATCGCGCGCGTGGTGTCGCTGCGGCTGGGCTGCGGGGAGAAGGTTCCCGCGTGGACGGTGATGCGCAATTGCGCCTCGGGGATGCAGGCGCTCGATTCGGCCGCGGTCAACATCGTCGCCGGGCGCTCGAGCCTGGTGCTCGCCGGCGGCACCGACGCCATGAGCCACGCGCCACTGCTCTACGGGCCGGCGATGGTGAACTGGCTCGCGCAGTGGTATGCCGCGAAGAGCTTCGGCACGAAGGCCGCGCTCGCGGCGCGCTTCCGGTTGTCCCAGCTCGCGCCCGTGATCGCCATCCTGCGCGGCCTCACGGACCCGGTGGTGAAGCTTTCCATGGGATCCACCGCCGAGATCGTCGCCAGGCGCTTCGGCATCACGCGCTCGATGATGGACGAGTATGCGGTGGAATCCCATCGCCGCCTCGCCTTCGCCCAGGACAACGGGCACCTGTCGGAGATCGAGCCGATGTACGGTCCCGATGGAACGGTCTACGCCGCCGACGACGGCATCCGGCGCGATTCGAGCGTCGAGAAGCTCGCGAAGCTGAAGCCCGTGTTCGATCGCACCTACGGCAACGTGACCGCCGGCAACAGCTCCCAGGTGACCGACGGCGCGGCGATGCTGGTCCTCGCCTCGGAGGATGTCGTGAACGAGTACGGGCTCGAGCCCCTGGGGCGCATCGTGGATACCCAGTGGGGCGCCCTCGACCCGGCCGAGATGGGCCTGGGCCCGGTGCATGCGATCACGCCGCTCATGATGCGGCACGGCCTCACGTGGAACGACATCGACGCGGTGGAATTGAACGAGGCCTTCGCCGCCCAGGTGCTGGGCTGCCTCGCGGCGTGGGAGAGCGCCCCCTACTGCAAGGAGCATTTCGGCCTCGACCGGCCGTTCGGCGCACCCGACCGCGCGAAGCTGAACGTCGACGGCGGCGCGATCGCGCTGGGCCATCCCATCGGGGCGTCCGGCGCGCGCGTGGTGCTCCATGTGCTCAAGGTGCTCGAGCGCACCGGCGGCAAGCGCGGCGTCGCGTCGCTGTGCATCGGCGGTGGCCAGGGCGGCGCGATGCTCCTCGAGCGAACCTAAAAGGGGTCAGATTACTTTTTCGCCCGACGGGCCGGAAAAGTAACCTGACCCCTTTTACAAGAAGAAAATGGACCTCACACACTGGAAGCTCACGCTCGACGGGGATCACCTTGCGTGGCTCGCGTTCGACCGGGCTGGCGCCACGACGAACACCTTGTCGAGCGAAGCGCTGCGGGAGCTGGGGCAGATTGCCGACCATCTCGCGTCCATGCCCCCGAAGGGGCTCGCGATCCTGTCGGCCAAGGACAACGGCTTCGCCGCGGGCGCCGACATCGACGAGTTCACGCGCATCGGGAGCGCCGAGGAGGCGGTCGCCTTCATGCGCCTGGGCAACGAGGTCTACGACAAGATCGCCGCGCTGCCATTTCCCACGGTCGCGCTGATCCATGGGTTCTGCATGGGAGGCGGCCTCGAGTTCGCGCTCGCGTGCCGCTACCGCGTGGCCGACGACGGCGCGAAGACGCGCATGGCGCTGCCGGAGGTGATGATCGGGATCACGCCCGGATGGGGCGGCATGCGCCGCATGCCCGCGCTCATCGGGGCGGCCGCCGCGCTCGACCTCATGCTCACGGGACGCGGGATCGACGGCCGGCGCGCGAAGAAGCTGGGCCTCGTGGACGCGGTCACGCCGCGGCGGCACTTCGAGAACGCGGCACGGCAGTTCCTGCTGAAGACTCCCCAGCCGCAGCGTCCGCGCCTTTCGGCGGCGCTCACCAACTGGCCGGGCGTGCGCAGCGTGGTCGCGCGCATGTCCCTAAGGCAGGTGGCGCGGAAGGCGCGCCGCGACCACTACCCGGCGCCCTACGCGATCATCGAGGTATGGAGGGATTTCGGCGGCGATCCCCGCAACGTCCCGCCCGAGCATCCCGCCTCCACGCCGAGCCTCTTCGCCCATCCGACGACGAAGAACCTGGTGCGCATCTTCAAGCTTCAGGATCGGCTCAAGGATCTCGGCAAGCAATCACCCGCGGCCCCGGGAGCGGACCGTAAGGAGGGCATCCGCCACCTGCATGTGATCGGCGCGGGCGCCATGGGCGGGGACATCGCGGCCTGGTCGGCGTCGAAGGGCATCACCGTGACGCTGCAGGACCTGGCGCCCGAGCGCATCGCCCCGGCCGTGAAACGCGCCGCCGAGCTCTATCGCAAGCGCCTGAAGCAGCCGCACCTGGTGCAGGCGGCGATGGACCGGCTCATCCCGGACGTCGCGGGCCACGGCG
>JAAOZZ010000113.1 GCA_012274175.1 Betaproteobacteria bacterium | reverse complement strand
TGCGGAAAGTGGATCTGCCGCCGACGTTCGTGTCGACCACGATCTCGTCGCGGGTGCGGATGTCGAAGATCGCCGCGTCGAGCGCCTGTCCCGACGCCGGGCGCCACTTGGCGCCCAGCTCGGCGTGGTTGCTGCGCGAAGCCCGCAGGTCCATGTTGAGCCCCGAGGCGTTGTTGCGATAGGCGAGCTCGGTGAAGGTGGGCGTCTCGAACCCGCGCCCCACGTTGGAGTAGAGATTCCAGTCCCGCGAGGTGTGCCAGGTCACGCCCGCCACCGGGTTCGTGGCGCGATAGACGAGCGTGCCGCTGTCGTCGGGATTGCCGGGGGCGATGTAGCGGTCGCGGGTGTCGAAGCGCACGCGGCTCGAACGCACCCCGGCGATGGCGCTCCAGCGCTCGCCGAAATCGACACTCGCCTGGAGCAGGCCGTCGGTGTCGGCCACCCGGTCGTCCTCGTCGCGGCGCAGCGCGCCCTGCACTCCGGCGTTGTTGAGGTAGCCCTGGCGGTCGTCGCGCATCCGGTCGGCCTCGACCGCGGCGAGCAGGCGAGCGGAGACCCCGTCGGCGATGGCGATGCGCCGCGCAAGCTGCAGCCCCGCGCCCGAATAGGTCCGGTCGAAAGTCACGATGCCTCCGCTCGAGCTGGCCGGGAGTTGCGCCGCGAGCGGTATCGAAAGTTTGTTGTCGAGGGCGCGCTTGCCGACATAGACGCGGGCGTCGAGCGTGGTCGCGTCGTCGAAGCGGTGCTCGAGCACGGTGCCCGCCTGCGTCTGCTTCACGTCCTTGCGCGCGTCCTGGGCAAAGGCGATCGCGGGCGACTGGCGCGGGTCCTGCTGCCACTGCGCACGGGTGAGCCCCAGCGGATCGAGCGCGTCCTGGTGGACGAAGTTCACCACCGTGGCGAGCCGCGTCGCAGGGCCCGCGTCCCAGGTCCACTTGCCGTTGAACTGGTCGCGCGACGCGGAGCTGTGCGCCCGGTAGCCGTCCGTGGCGAAGTGGGAAGCGTCGAGCAGGTAGCGGTGCGCACCCTGCGTGGCGGCGAAGGTCGCGCCCTCGCGGCGCAGGCCGAACGATCCCGCGGAACCCGTCACCGTAAGCGTGGGCTGCGGCGCGCCCGCCTCGGTGAACACCTGCACCACGCCGCCGGCGGCATTGCCATAGAGGAGCGCCAGGGGCCCGCGCAACACTTCGATGCGCGCGGCCGACGCGAGGCTCACGTTGGACGCCTGCCCCTGGCCGTCGGGCATGGTCGCCGGGATCCCGTCGACGATGAGGCGCACGCCGCGGATCCCGAAGGTCGACCGCGAGCCGAACCCGCGAATCGACAGCTGCAGGTCCTGGGCGTAGTTCTGGCGGTTGAGGACGCTCACTCCGGGAACGCGGTCGAGCGCTTCGGAGAGGTTCACCATCGGGCCCGCCTCGCGGATCGTGTCGCGCTCGACGCTGCCGATCGACGCGGGCGCGTCGAACGCGCGGGTCTCGGCGCGCGTGGCCGACACGACGATCGGGTCGAGCGGCACGGCAGGCGCTTGCTGCGCGTACGAAGACGAACAGGCGAGGGCCGCGGCGAGGAAGGCGCAGGCGTTCTTCAGGATGTGTCTTTCGCCTGGAAGAGGATCGAAGCCTACCACCGCGGCGGAATCGCGCACTGGAAACGGATGGGGGCGGCAGCCGCCAGGATCCGCAGATGAGCATCGTCGCGAAGTCGCTCACCGATTCCGACATCGAGGAGCTGGCCGGCTGGTATTCGGCGATCAAGGTGACCGTCGAGGTGCCGAAATAAGCGGGCCCCGCGCAACGCCCGCGCGACCGCCCGGCTATTCCGCTTCTTCCAGCCAGGCCGCCTGGATCGCCTCGAGGATCTTCTCCCCGGAGCGGTTGGGATCGTCGTCGAAGCAGTCGAGCGCCATCACCCAGCCGCGCAGCTCGGTGAAGCGCACCGTCGCCGGGTCGACCTCGGGGAATTTCTCCGCGAGCGCGATCGCGATGTCGCGGGTATCGATCCATTTCATCACTTGGCCTCGCTCACCTGGTTGATGGTGTACTTCGGGATCTCGATGGTCACGGGGGCATCCTTCACGCACGCCTGGCAGGACAGCCGCGAGGTGAGCTCGAGCCCCCATGCCTTGTCCAGCAGGTCGTCTTCCTTCTCCGTGGGAGGCTCCAGGGAATCGTATCCCTCGCGCACGATCACGTGGCAGGTGGTGCACGCGCAGCTCAACTCGCAGGCGTGCTCGATGTCGATGTGATTGTCGAGGAGCGCCCGGCAGATGGAGGTTCCGGGCACGGCCTCGATCGTCGCACCCCCGGGGCAGAGCGTCTCGTGGGGAAGGACCGTGAGGGTGGTCATTTCGCCACTTCGTCCACGCTGCGCCCGGCGAGCGCCCCGGAGACGGCCCGGTCCATGCGACGCGCGGCGAAGGCCTCGCTCGCGCGATTGAGCGCCTCGACCGCCGCCTTGATCGCGCGGTGGTCCGTCGCCTCGCGCGAGCGCTCGAGCGCTTCCACCCGTTCGAGGAGCGCGGCGCGCTCGGTCTCGTCGAGGAGGTCCGAGTCCCGGCCGAGGGCGGCGCGCACCGCCGCGAGCAGCGATTCGGCCTCGACCCGCTGCTCGGCGAGCGCGCGGGCATCGCGATCGTGGGCGGCGTGGGAGAAGCCCTCCTGCAGCATGCGCGCGACCTCGTCGTCGCCCAGCCCGTAGGAAGGCTTGACCACGATCGAGGATTCGGCGCCCGTGGACTTCTCCCGCGCCGATACCGAGAGCAGCCCGTCGGCGTCGACCTGGAAAGTGACGTGGATGCGCGCCGCCCCCGCCACCATGGGAGGGATCGCGCGCAGCTCGAAGCGCGCGAGCGAGGCCTTCGCCGCGCGTCGCATGGACCGG
>JAAOZZ010000112.1 GCA_012274175.1 Betaproteobacteria bacterium | reverse complement strand
GCATCCCCACCACCACCGGCAACTTCGTGCTCACGGCCACGACCTGCACGGACACGATCGGGCCCGCCGAGCAATGCACGGCGCAGGTCGCCTTCGCGCCGAAGCAGCGCGGCGCACAGTCGGGAGCGCTGGTGATCCCGGTCTCGACGCCGCTCATCGGATTGTCGGCGCCTGCGGCCAAGGCCCTCATCGATACGGCATCGGCCACGGCGCCCCTCGCGGGCACGGGCACGCTGCAGGCCCAGCTCGACATGCCGGCGTCGATTGACTTCGGCAGCTACACCATCGGCGATCCGGGGCTGGTGCGCAACGCCCAGATCACGAACTCGGGCAACTCGGTGCTCAACATCAGCAGCATCACCACCAAGGCGCCCTTCACGGTGACCAACGACTGCCCGCCGAGCATGGCGCCCGGCGACTCGTGCCACCTCGCTGTCGGATTCACCTCGAGCGTCGAGGGGCCGTTCACCGGCTCCATCTCCGTCGCGAGCAATGCGCCCGGCGGATTGCAGTCCATCGCGCTCACGGCGCTCGCGCAGATCGTTCCCACGCCGGTGATCCACGTGGCACCCCGGTCGATCGGCTTCGGGCAACGCCTGATCGGCACCCAGAGCGAAGCGCAGCGCGTCACCATCTCCAATGACGGTGGAGGGGCGGCCGCGCTGGGCGGGCTCGCGGCGACGAACCTGGACTTCCTCGTGGTCGGCACCAGCTGCGGCCTCACCCTCGCGCCCCAGACCTCGTGCTTCGCCGACGTGGTGATGCGTCCCGTCGGACTCGGCCAGCGCCAGGGCCAGTTCGTCGTGAGCAGCAACGCGCCGGGAAGCCCCCATACGGTCGGCCTGGCGGGCCAGGGCTGCCTGCCGTTCACGCCCTCCAACAACCGGCTCGGCGCCGCGTCGGGCTGCGGACCCTAAAGCCCGGCGCGGGCAGCGCGCCGGCGATGGCCCGCGTCCTGCTCGCCTGGGAGTTCGGCGAGGATCTCGGGCACATACGAAACATGATTCCCATCGCGCACGAGCTGCGCGCGATGGGCCACGACCCCTGCTTCGCCTTCCGCGACGCAACGCGGCTTGACGAGGTGGTGCACGCGGGCTTCGAAGGCTTCCCCGCGCCCGCCCTGCGGCCGCCGCGAACGGTCAATCCCGCGCCCCTCACCTTCTCGGACATCCTGCTGAACCTCGGGTATGAAAACGGCGACGCCCTCGCCGGGGCGCTGCGCGCGTGGGGCGATCTCCTGGCGTTGCTGCGTCCGCAAGTCCTCGTCTGCGACTACGCACCCACCGCCCTCATCGCAGCGCGCCGCGCTCGCATACCACGCGCCACCCTGGGTACCGGCTTCTGGATGCCTCCCTCGTTCGACCCGCTGCCCGCGCTGCGGCCCTGGATCGATATTCCGATCGCGCAGCGCGAAGCCCTCGACGCGCGTATCGCGCAAGCGGTCGCGCG
Organism: Betaproteobacteria bacterium; assembly: GCA_012274175.1. Taxonomy (GTDB): domain Bacteria; phylum Pseudomonadota; class Gammaproteobacteria; order Burkholderiales; family Usitatibacteraceae; genus Usitatibacter. The sequence goes on along the minus strand of JAAOZZ010000112.1, from coordinate 16,275 downwards.
CGCCACCGGCTCCACGGACCTGGCCACGATGCGCGAGCTGTTCGAAGCGGACGCCGAGCTCCTCTGCACCTTCGAGGAACTGGATACGTTCGGCCCCCGTCCCGCGGTGTACGAAGGACCGGTCACGGACGACCAGGGGGGATTGCCCGTCGCCTGGGCCACACTTGCGCGCCCGCGCGTATTCGCCTACCTCAAGCCCAGGGACTCGCATTTCGAGGCGATCCTGCGTGCCCTGCGCGCGCTGCCCGGCGAGGCCATCGTCGCCGCTCCCGGTCTCGAGCCGTCCCTGGCGGCCGCGGCCTCGGGCCCTGCGCTGCGCGTCTTCGCGCAATCGGTCGCCATCGGAGCGCTGCTGGAATCCGCCGACCTCTGCGTGCTCCACGCGGGACCGGGGACGGCCGGCCGCGCGCTTCTCGCCGGCGTGCCCATGGCGTTGTTTCCCATGCATCTCGAGCAGTTCCTGGTGGCGCGCCGGCTGGTCGAGGCCGGCGTCGCCGTCATGGTGGCGCCGGAAGACCCCGTGATCGACTACGGCCCGTGGCTCGCGCAGGCGCTGGGCCGAGCGGATCTTCGCGCGCAATCCCGCGCCCACGCCGCGAAGCGCAAGGGTTTCTCGATGGACGCGGCGCGACGGCGGGTGGCCCGGCGCATCGCCGATCTCGCCGCGGGCTAAGGGGCCATGGCGCGCATCGCTTTCGCGTGGGAAATGGGAGGAGAGCTGGGGCACGCGATGGCTTGCTCGGTACTCGCACGGGCGCTTTCGCGGCGCGGCCATCGCGTGGCGTTCATGTTCCGGGAGCTGCACCAGCTCGCGTTGCTTCCCGAGGAAGCCGCGCGCTTCGAAGTGTTCCAGGCGCCCATGTCCCTGTTCGACGACCACGGGGCGGGTCCGGCGTACTCCATGGCCGACATCCTCCTGGGCGCGGGATACGACGACGCGCGCAAGCTCACGGGCCTCCTCGGGGGCTGGCTCGCGCTCCTCGACCACTGGAACGCCGACATGGTGATCGCCGACTCGGCGCCCACGGCGCTCCTCGCCGCAAGGCTGCGCGGCCTGCCGCGCGCGAGCTACGGCAACGGTTTCTCGATTCCTCCGCGCGCCTCTCCCCTGCCGGCGTTTCGCATCGATGCCGCGATGGACCCATCGCACCTCGCACGCTCCGACGCCCGCGCGCTGGAAAGCGTGAACGGGGCCCTTGCCGCGTTCGCCGGCCCGGCGCTCGACATCCTGGCCCGGGTGTTCGAGACCGACGAGGATTTCCTCTGCACCTTTCCGGAGCTCGACCAGTACGGGGCACGCCCCGCGGCGGCGTACTGGGGCCCGCGCTTCGGCGACGACGTGGGAGAGCCGGTGCGCTGGCCTCCCCACGAGGGCTCGCGCGTGATCGCCTACGTGCGCCCGGCGAGCCCGCTCGTCGATGCCCTCATCGACACGCTGGCGTCGGGCCCATACCGGGTGGCCGCGTACATCCCGGAGCTCGACGCCGCGCGGCGGGCTCGATTGCAGTCCGCGCGGCGGATCGTCTCCGAGCGCCCGATGCGCCTGAACCCGCTGCTCGAAGGCTGCGGGCTGCTGGTGAGCCACGGCGGCAACGCGGCGCTCGCCGCACTCATGGCGGGCGTGCCGCAGCTCGTCCTTCCGACCCAATACGAGCAGTTCCTCACCGGGCTGCGCCTCGCGCAAGTCGGCAGCGGGTTGTGGCTGCGGCCGGAAGCCACTCGGGCCGAAGTCTCGGGGGCCATTCGACGGCTGCTGGAAGAGCCGTCGTTCGCGGCTGCCGCGAAAGCGTTCGCGCTCCGCTACCGGAAATATTCGCCCGCCGAGCAGCAACGGCGCATCGTGGAGCGCATCGAGGATATACTCTCGCGGTCATCGACCCCTCAGGGAGAGCGGCAATGAACCTAGTGGATCGCGCGAAGAACATCCTGCTCACGCCGAAGCAGGAATGGGCGGTGATATCCGCCGAGCCGCACACGGTGCAGGATCTGTATACCGGCTACGCGATGATCCTCGCGGCCATCCCGGCGGTGGCCTCGTTCATCGGCCTGTCCGTGATCGGGATGGGCATGTTCGGCATCTCCTACCACGTGCCGATCGCCGCGGGCATCGCGCACATGGTCGTGAGCTACCTGCTGGGCCTGGGCTCCGTGTACCTGCTGGCGCTCATCATCGACGCGCTCGCCCCCAACTTCGGCGGCGAGAAGAACTTCATGCAGGCGCTCAAGGTGTCGGTGTTCTCGGCGACGGCATCGTGGCTCGCGGGCATCTTCGCGATCATCCCGGCGCTGTCGATCCTGAGCCTGGTGGGCCTGTACAGCCTGTACCTGCTCTACACGGGGCTGCCGATCCTCATGCGCGCCCCCGAGGACAAGGCGATCCCGTACACCGTGGTGGTGATCATCGCGGCGATCGTGCTGTTCGTCGTGGTCGGCGTGCTGGCCGGCCTCGTCATGCCCTCGGCGATGAGGGGCTTCTGAGGCGAGCTGTCTAGGCGTCGGATCCGGCGACGGTCCCGGGCGTGAAGTCCGCCGCCTGCGCGATGCGCGGGTGGCGGCGCCGGCGCCCGTAGGGCGAATTGCCCGACGCGCGCGCGCTCACTTCCAGGAATCCCGCGAGCTGCTCGAGCCCCAGGCGATAGACCTCGCGCTTGAAGTCGATCACCGCCTCGAGCGGGACCCAGTAGTCGTGCCAGCGCCACGCGTCGAACTCGGGATGTCCGCTCGCGCGCAGGCTGATGTCGCAGTCGCGGCCCGTGAGGCGCAGCAGGAACCAGATCTGCTTCTGTCCCTTGTAGGTCCCGCGCCATTCGCGCTTCACCCAATGCACCGGCACGTTGTAGTGCAGCCACTCGCGCGTGCGCCCGAGGATCTTCACGTGCTGGGCCTCGAGGCCCGTTTCCTCCTGCAGCTCCCGATACATCGCCTGCTCGGGACTCTCCCCCGGCTTGATGCCGCCTTGGGGGAATTGCCAAGCGTGCTCCTTCACTCGCTTGCCCCAGAACACCTGGTTCCTGCTGTTGCAGAGCACGATGGCGACGTTCGGGCGATATCCGTCCCGATCGATCATGGCGGTCACCATCCAATCCGTTGAGTTGACCCCATTTTTCCATAGTTTGCGAGCGCCCGCCAGCCGCCGGCCGGAACCTCGCGGCGTGTAAAATACCGGCCTGCAAGCCGATGATTTTTCGTTGGAAACCAGCAGAGACCCGGAGAGTCCATGCGCGCCAGCCAGTACTACCTCGCCACCCTCAAGGAAGCCCCCCAGGAGGCGGAGCTTCCCAGCCACAAGCTGATGCTGCGCGCCGGGTTGATCCGCAAGCTCGCGAGCGGCCTGTACTCGTGGATGCCCCTGGGACTGAGGGTGCTGCGCAAGGTCGAGCAGGTCGTGCGCGAGGAAATGAACCGCGCGGGGGCCCTGGAGATACTCGCCCCTCCCATCCAGCCGGCGGAACTCTGGAAGGAGACGGGACGCTGGGACCTGTACGGACCGATGATGCTGCGCATCCAGGACCGCTCCGAGCGCGAGTTCTGCTATGCGCCCACCGCGGAGGAAGTCCTCTGCGACATCGTGCGCAAGGAAATCCGCAGCTACCGCCAGCTCCCGGTGAACTTCTACCAGATCCAGACCAAGTTCCGCGACGAGATCCGCCCGCGCTTCGGCGTGATGCGCTCGCGCGAGTTCACCATGAAGGACGCCTATTCGTTCGACGCGGATTTCGCGGGCCTGCAGAAGAGCTACGAGGCGATGTACCAGGCCTACACGCGCATCTTCACGCGCCTGGGCCTGGACTTCCGCGCGGTGGCGGCGGACACGGGCGAGATCGGCGGCAGCGGCTCCCACGAGTTCCAGGTGCTCGCGGGCTCCGGCGAGGACGCGATCGCCTATTGCCCCCAGTCGGGCTATGCGGCCAACGTGGAGCTCGCCGAGGCGCTCGCGCCCGCGAAAGCGCGCGGGCCCGCCACGCAGGCGATGCGCAAGGCCGCCACACCCGGCAAGCACACCTGCGAGGAAGTCGCCGGCTTCCTCGAGATGCCGATCGAGAAGACCGTCAAGTCGATCGTGGTGATGCACGAGGACGACATGGTCATGCTGCTCGTGCGCGGGGACCACATGCTGAACGAGGTGAAGGCCACGAAGCTGCCCGGGTTGCGGCCGTTCCGGTTCGCCACCGACGGGGAGATTCGCGCGCGGCTGAAAGCTCCGCCCGGATCCCTGGGGCCCGTCGGCCACGGCATCCGCGTGGTGGCCGATCGCACCGTCGCGGCGATGAGCGACTTCTGCACCGGCGCCAACGAGGAGGGCTATCACCTCGTGGACGTGAACTGGGGACGGGACCTGCCCGAGCCCGAGGTGGCCGATATCCGCAACGTGGTCCCCGGCGATCCTTCGCCCGACGGCAAGGGCGTGCTCGAGATCGTGCGCGGGATCGAGGTGGGACACGTCTTCCAGCTGGGCACCGTCTACACGCAGAAGATGGGCGTCACGTACATCGACGAGAAGGGCGGCACGCACCCGATGGAGATGGGCTGCTACGGCATCGGCATCACGCGCGTGGTGGCGGCGGCCATCGAGCAGAACCACGACGATCGCGGCATCGTGTGGCCCGAGCCGATGGCGCCCTTCACGGTGGCGCTGATCCCCCTGGGCTATCGCAAGAGCGAGGCGGTGAGGACGGCGGCCGAGGATCTCTACGCCGAGCTTGGCGCGCGGGGGGTCGAAGTTTTCCTCGACGATCGCGACGAGCGGCCCGGCGTGCTCCTCGCCGACCAGGAGCTGGTGGGCATTCCGCACCGCATCGTGATCGGCGAGCGCGGGCTGAAGGAAGGCATGGTCGAGTACCAGCACCGGCGCGACGCCTCCGCCACGAAGGTGCCGCTTGCCGAAGCGGCGGCGTTCGCGCGCTCGCGCCTCATCCAGGGGAAGGATCCGGTTGCGCCCTGAGGTCGCCGCACTCCTCGCGGCACTCGCGCTGGCGCTCCCCGGCCCGGCGCTCGCCGGCGCCCAGCGCTACGAGCTGCTCTCCGCGAGCGTGCGCGCTTCGCTGGCCCACGCGGTCAACGAACGCCCGAGCTTCGAGGCGGAGGACCCGGCTACGCGAACCTGGATCGACGCCATGATGCGGCGCGTAGCGGGTCGCTTCGCCGACGAGGAAAGCGCGCGGCGCTTCCTCGCGCTCGCGCGCTACGAGGCGATGCGCGCGGGGCTCGACCCGCAGCTCGTGCTCGCGGTGGTGGACGTGGAGAGCCAGTTCCACAAGTACGCCGTTTCACGGGCCGGCGCGCGCGGCTTCATGCAGGTGATGCCGTTCTGGGTCAAGCAGATCGGCGAGCCCGGCCACAACCTCTTCCGGGAGCGCACCAACCTGCGCTACGGCTGCGCCATCCTGCGCTACTACATCGACCGCGAGCACGGCAACCTCTTCAATGCCCTCGGCCGCTACAACGGGAGCCTCGGCCACGCCGAATATCCGAACCGGGTGCTGAAGGCGTGGCGCGAGCGCTGGATGCCCTAGGCTTTCGCGGGCTTCTTGCCCCCGGTCACCGATTCGAGCGTTGCGCGATCGATGCGCCCCACATGGTCGTAGGCGACGTGGCCGCGCGGATCGTAGATCCGGGTGGTGGGCAGCACGCTCGGGCTGCCCAGCTCGCGCTCGACCCGTTCGTCCGAAAGCACGAGGGGATAGGTGATCCCCACCTTCGCGGCGAATCGCTTCACCATCGACGGATCGTCCGCGTCGATCGCCACGCCGATTACCACGACATCGGGGTGGGCGCGGCTGAACGCCGCGATCTCGGGAATCTCCGCGACGCAGGGCGCGCACCAGGTGGCCCAGTAGTTGATCACCACCCATCGCCCCTGGTAATCGGCGAGCCGGTGGCGATGGCCCTGGGTGTCCACCACGTCGAACGCCGCGGCCGCGTGGGCGGTCGCGACGACCAATGCCAGGAGGCAGAGCTTCCAAGCCGTGCGCAGGGTCTTCATGGGCTCGAAGCTTACGCGAAAAGCACCCGCAGCCTCACGGGCCCCCGGGCGCGTCCCCGGCAATCGACCGGAGGGAGGAGAGTGGCTGCTTGAGGCCTTCGCGCATCCTGGAAGCGGCCCGGGCGAAATCCTCGGAGACCTCCGACCATTCCTCGGGAAGCAGCTCGCTCACCGGCGCGACCGTGGCCTCGTAGAGGTCGGCGAGGGTGGCCACCCCGGGGTCCTTGGCGAACGCGTAGCCCGCTCGTCCCACGCGCCGGACGATGCCCGCGTCGCCCATGCGCGCCAACGTGTCCTCCACTTCGTGGGCCGGCAGTCCCGTGTCGGCGCGCAGCCGCTCGAAGCTCACCGGCGCCTCGCCCGCCTCGAGGAGGCGGCGCGTGACGAGGATCGATTCGCGCAGGCGCATGCCGGGAGTCGCGGCCTTCGCCCACAAGCGTCCCCGCCAATACGCGGCCGACGCCGTGATCTCGGCCCCCAGCAGGATCACCAGCCAGGAGACATAGATCCAAACGAGGAAAAGCGGCAGCGCCGCGAAGGCGCCGTAGACGAGGCTGTAGGTGCGCGCGTAGTGCACGTACACGCCGAAGAGCTCCTTGGCCGCCTCGAACAGCACCGCCGCGACCAGGCTCCCGACGAGCGCATGGCGCCACGGCACGCGCCGATGGGGAACGATCACGTAGACGAGGAAGAAGGCGAGCGCGCTCATGGACCCGGGGATCACCCGGTAGAGGACCGGATGCCACGTCCCGGCGAGCGGCACCGCCCCGAACGAAAGCGACAGGACGTAGGTCGTCGCCGTGACGCTCAGGCCGATCAGCACGGGTCCGGCCACCAGCAGGGCGATGTAGCCCAGCACCAGCAGCCAGTACGGGCGCGAGCGGCGCACGCGCCAGATGGCGTTGATCGAGCGGTCGATGCCGAGCATCAGCATCACCGAGAGGAACAGCACCGCGACGGTCCCGGCCCAGGTGAGGCGCTGAGCGTTGGCGGAGAAGTCCTCCATGTAGACGGTGATGATCCGGCGCGCGATCTCAGGGGCGAGGTTCGCGAGCAGGAAGACCTTCACCTGCGCCATGACCGGGGCAAAGAACGGCGCCGAGGAAAGCACGGCCACCGCCACCGCGAACACCGGCACGAGTGCCAGCAGCGTCGTGTAGGTAAGGCTGCCGGCGACCAGCGGGCAGCGGTCCTCGAACCAGCGCCGGATGACGAAGCGCGAGAAGCCGGCGAGGTCGGCGAGGAACCGGAAGGAGCGGCGCATCGCGGTATCATAGCCTCCGCTCCATGCGCGAAGTCCTCGTCCTCTACTACAGCGCCACCGGATCGGTGCGCACCCTCGCGCAGGCGATCGCCCGCGGCATCGAAAGCGTGGAAGGCATGGGCGCGCGCGTGCGCACGGTGCCGCGCGTGACCGCAGTGGTCGAGCAGGCGGCGCCGGCGGTTCCGTCCGAGGGCGCCCCGTACGTGGAGCGCCGCGACCTGGAGGAATGCGTGGGCCTCGCGATGGGTTCCCCCACCCGCTTCGGCAACATGGCCGCCCCGCTCAAGCATTTCCTCGACGGGCTCGGCCCCGAATGGGGACGGGGCACGCTCGCCGGGAAGCCCGCCGCGGTGTTCTCGTCGACCGCCACGATGCACGGCGGCCAGGAGGCGACACTCCTGACGATGATGCTCCCGCTGCTGCACCACGGGATGGTGATCGTGGGCCTGCCCTACACGGAGCCCGACCTCAACGCGACGCGCTCGGGGGGAACGCCCTACGGCGCGACCCACGTCTCGGGCAGCACCAACGATCGCCCCGTCGCCGACGAGGAGGCGCGCCTCGCGTTCGCCCTCGGCAAGCGGCTGGCCACGATCGCCCGGCGCCTGGCCGCTTGAGCGCGCGCGCCTCGTGGGCGCTGTCGTGCGCCGCGCTGATCGCGCTCACCCTGCTCTGCCTCGCCTGGGAGCTCGTGCTGGCACCCCTGAAGCCCGGCGGATCGTGGCTCGTGCTGAAGGTCCTGCCGCTGCTGGCCCCCCTCTTCGGCGTGCTGCGCGGGCGGCGCTACACGTTCCAATGGAGCACGCTGCTCATCTGGTTCTACTTCGCCGAGGGCACGGTACGCGCGTATTCCGATCGCGGGACCTCCGCCCTCCTCGCGGGGGTCGAGGTCGTGCTCAGCCTCGCGTATTTCGCCTTCGCGGTCGCATTCCTGCGCGCCACGCGCGCTGCCTAAAGCCGCGCCCGGCGCCCCTCTCAGGCGGCCCGGCGGCGCTGCCTGCGCGTGCGCACGTAGGCGAGCGCGAGCGGCACGAGGCTCACGGCCACGATGCCCACGATGAGCAGGGTCAGGTTCGCGCGGATCCAGGGGATGTTGCCGAAGAAATAACCGGCGTAGGTGAGCGAGCCCACCCAGGCGACGGCCCCGGCCACGTTGTATGCCGCGAAGCGCCCGGGACCCATCGCGCCCAGGCCCGCCACGAACGGAATGTAGGTACGCACGATCGGCAGGAAGCGCGAGAGCACGACCGCTTTGCCACCGTGGCGCTCGTAGAATTCGTGGGCGCGCTCGAGGTGGCGCGGATTGAGCCAGCGCGAGCGGCCGCGGGTGAAGAAGCGCCTTCCCAGCCAGTGGCCGGCGGCATAGTTGGCCATGTTGCCGAGTGTCGCCGCGAGCGCCAGCACCAGTGCCAGCAGGTGCACGTCGAGCGCCCCGCCCGCGGCGATCGCCCCGGCCACGAAGAGCAGGGAGTCGCCCGGCAGGAACGGCGTCACCACGAAGCCCGTTTCGGCGAAGATGATGGCGAAGAGGATTCCGTAGACCCACAGGCCGTAGGCCTGCACGAGTGCCAGCAGGTGCGCGTCGAGGTGCAGGACGAGGTCGATGAGGCCCGATGCCACGGCGCTCGCCCGCGCGCCTTCAGGGCGCCATCGGCTCGACGGCCTTCTTTTCCGGCTTCACGAAATCCTCGCGCGAGGCCCCGAGGTACATCGCGAGCGGGCAGGCCACGAGGACCGAGGAGTAGATGCCGAAGAGGATGCCGATCGTGAGCGCGAGCGCGAAGTAGTGCAGGCTCGCGCCCCCGAAGAAGAAGATCGACAGCACCATCATCTGGGTGCACCCGTGGGTGATGATGGTGCGCGAGATGGTCCCGGTGATCGAGGCGTCCATGATCTGGGCGACGGTGGTCTTCCTCATCTTGCGGAAGTTCTCGCGCACCCGGTCGAACACCACCACCGACTCGTTCACCGAGTAGCCGAAGACCGCGAGCACGGCGGCGAGCACCGGCAGCGAGAACTCCCACTGGAAGAACGCGAAGAATCCCAGGATGATCACCACGTCGTGCAGGTTCGCGATGATGGTGGCGAGCGCGAAGCGCCACTCGAAGCGGAACGCGAGGTAGATCACGATCCCGATGCACACGAAAAGGAGTGCCAGCGCCCCGTCGGTCGCGAGCTCCTTGCCGACCTGGCTGCCCACGTAGTCGCGGCGCTTCAACTCCGCGCTCGGGTCGTCGCCCTTGAGGGCGTTCATCACCGCGGTGGCCTGCGCCTCCATCTCGAGGTTCTGCACCTTCTCGTCGGCGTTGGCCTTGAGCGGCAGGCGCACCAGCACGTCGCGCGACGTCCCGAAGGTCTGCACCGAGGCGTCCGTGAGGCCGATCCTGGTCAAGGCCGCGCGGATGCGGTCGGGATTGGCGTCGTGCGGGTAGCTCACCTCGAGCACGGTGCCGCCCGTGAACTCGATGGAGAAGTGCAGGTGCTTCACGGCGAGGGAGCCCACCGAGATCGCGAAGACGATCAACGAGATCACGTTGAACACCAGCGCGTGGCGCATGAAGGGGATGCTTTTCCGGATGCGGAAGAATTCCATGGTCTATGCCGCCTTGGCGCGATGCCAGGTCGTATTGCCGATGGATAGCGACTGCACCCTTTTGCGCCCGCCGTAGATGAGATTGACGATGCCGCGCGAGACGACCACGGCGCTGAAGATCGAGGTGAGGATCCCCAGGCAGTGCACCACCGCAAACCCGCGCACCGGGCCCGAGCCGAACGCGAGCAGCATGATGCCGACGATCAACGTGGTCACGTTCGAATCCAGGATCGTCCCGAAGGCGCGCTCGTAGCCGGCCTGGATCGCCATCTGCGGCGTCATGCCCGAGCGCAGCTCCTCGCGCACGCGCTCGTTGATGAGCACGTTGGAGTCGATCGCCATGCCGAGCGTGAGGGCCACGGCCGCGATGCCCGGCAGGGTGAGGGTCGCCTGCATCAGGGAGAGCAGCCCCACGAGGAAGAGCAGGTTGCACGCGAGCGCCGTCACCGAGATCAACCCGAACACCATGTAGTAGATCACCATGAAAGCGGCGATCGCAGCGAACCCGTAGAGCACGGCGTCATAGCCCTTCTTGATGTTCTCCTTGCCGAGGGACGGGCCCACGGTGCGCTCCTCGATGATGTCCATGTTGGCGGCGAGCGCCCCGGCGCGCAGCAGCAGCGCGAGGTTCTTCGCCTCGTTGATGTCCGTGAGGCCCGTGATGCGGAAGTCGGCGCCGAACTCCTCCTGGATGTTGGGCCACATCGCCACCACGGTGCCGGTCTTCTCCACCAGCATGATGGCCATGCGCTTGCCCACGTTCTCGCGCGTGGCCTGGCGCATGAGCCGCCCGCCCGCGCCGTCGAGCTTCACGTTGACTACCGGGCCGCCGCTTTGCTGGTCGAAGTTCGCCTGGGCGTTGGTGATCCGGTCCCCGGTGATGACCACGGACCTGCGCACGAGCACCGGGGCGCCGTTGCGCTGGTCGTAGAACTTCTCGGCGCCCACCGGCGCCGGCTGGTCCTTGTACTGCGCGAACGCGTCCTCGCCACGGCCGCTCGCGTAGTCCTCGGCGACGAGCCGGATCTCGAGCGTGGCGGTGCGCCCGATGATCTCCTTGGCGCGGGTCGGATCCTGCACGCCCGCCAGCTGCACCACGATGCGGTCGAGCCCCTGCTGCTGCACGATGGGCTCGGCCACTCCCAGCTCGTTCACCCGGTTGCGCAGGGTCTGGATGTTCTGCTGCAGCGCCGCGTCCTGGTTCGCCTTGACCACCTCCGGCTTGATGGTGGCCACGAGCATGCCGCCGTCCGGCGAGTCGGACTCGCGCACCACGAGGTCGGCCATCTGGTCGGCGAGAAGCTTCGAGGCGGCCGCGCGCTGGGCCGGCTCGTGGAAGCGCACCTCGATCCGATCGCCCTCCCGCGAAAGGCCCGAGTAGTAGACCTTCTTGTCGCGCAGCAGCGTGCGGATGTCGCCCGCGTAGCGCTCGACCGCCTTGGTGGCGGCGGTCTTCATGTCCACCTGCAGCAGGAAGTGCACGCCCCCGCGCAGGTCCAGGCCCAGGTACATGGGCTTGGCGCCCAGGGCCTGCAGCCAGCGCGGCGAGTTGGGCACCAGGTTCAGCGCCACCACGTAGTTGCGGTCAACCTTCGACTGCACCACGTCGCGCGCCTTCAACTGCGTGTCGGTGTCCGCGAAACGCAGCCGCAGCGTGTCGTTCTCGAGGTCGGTGCCCGTGGGCGTGATGCCCGCGGCCTTGAGGTCCTGCACGAGGCCGGTGCGCATCGCCTCGTCCACCTTCACCGCGGTGCGCACGCCCGAGACCTGCACCGCGGGCACTTCCCCGAACAGGTTGGGCGCGGCGTAGATGAAGCTCACCACCAGCGCGACCACGATGATCGCGTATTTCCAGAGCGGGTACTTGTTCATGGGTGTTACTGGGCGTCCTTGATGGTGCCCTTGGGAAGCAGCTGTGTCACGGCCTGCTTCTGCACCTGGATCGTCACGTTGGGTGCCACCTCGAGACTCAGGTAGTTGTCGGAGATGCGGGCGATCTTACCCAGCATGCCGACCGCGACCACCTCGTCGCCCTTCTGCAGCGCGTCGATCATCGTCTTGTGCTCCTTCGCCTTCTTCATCTGCGGGCGGATCATGAGGAAGTAGAGGATCACGAACATCAGCACGATGGGCAGCATGCCCATCAGCGTGTCACCCTGGGACGCGCTGATGCCCTGGGCGTATGCGGTACCGATCATGGAGGAGCTCCGAACGGGAAATTGTTGATCCGGCAGGCTTTTCACCTGCCCATGCAGCCTTCGATTCTAGCATAGCGGCACTCGCCCACCGAGCGCCGCGAAGCCCCTTGGACTAGGGCGGCGCGCCGGAATTCGCGCCGCGCCCCCCGTGGAACGCCTCGACGAAGGCGCCGAGCGCCCGTTGCTCGATGGCCGAGCGCAGCCCGCCCATCAGCTCGAGGTAGTAGTGCAAGTTGTGGATCGTGTTCAGGCGCGCCCCGAGGATCTCGCCCGTGCGGTGCAGGTGATGCAGGTATGCGCGGCTGAACCCGCGGCACGTATAGCAGGCGCAGTCGGGATCGAGCGGGCCTGTATCCTCGCGATGGCGGGCGTTCTTGATCTTCACGTCGCCGTGGCGCGTGAAGAGCCAGCCGTTGCGCGCGTTGCGCGTGGGCAGCACGCAGTCGAACAGGTCGATGCCGCGCGCGACCGCCTCCACGATGTCTTCCGGGGTGCCCACGCCCATGAGGTAGCGGGGCGAGCCCGCGGGCAACCGCGGCGCCACGTGGGCCACGATGCGCGCCATGTCCTCCTTGGGCTCGCCCACGGACACGCCGCCGATGGCGTAGCCGTCGAAGCCCAGGGCCGCGAGGCCCGCGAGGGACTCGTCGCGCAGGTCCTCGTACATGCCTCCCTGCACGATGCCGAAGAGCGCGTTGGGATCGTCGCCGTGCGCGCGCTTCGAGCGCTCGGCCCAGCGCAGCGACAATCCCATGGATGCGGCGGCCTCGTCGCGCGTGGCGGGGTACCCGGTGCATTCGTCGAAGACCATCGCGATGTCGGAGCCCAGCACGCGCTGGATGCCGATCGCCTCCTCGGGCGTGAGGAAGAGCCGGTCGCCGTTGACCGGGGACTGGAAGGCCACGCCCTCCTCGCCCACCTTGCGCAGCGCCCCGAGGCTGAACACCTGGAAGCCTCCCGAATCGGTGAGGATCGGGCGCTCCCACCCCATGAACCGGTGCAATCCGCCGTGCTTGGCGATCACCGCGGTCCCGGGGCGAAGCCACAGGTGGAACGTGTTGCCGAGCACGACCTGCGCGCCCATGGCGTCGAGCTCCGCGGGGCTCATGGCCTTCACCGTGCCGTAGGTCCCGACCGGCATGAAGGCCGGCGTCTGCACGACGCCATGGGCGAGCGTGAGCTCGCCGCGCCGCGCCTCACCATCCGTTGCGTGGACCGCGAACTTCATCGGGGGAGCGCCCTCATCGCCAATGGGGCGGATAGGTCTTGTCGAAGAACGGCAACGCCTCGATGCGCTTGCCCCATTGCGCGATGGGCGCCGGGACGAGCTCCGTGAGCCGCACCTCGGGCTTGCGCAGCGTAAGCCGCGCCACATAGGCGTAGTACGAGTACAGCACGTAGTCGGCGGCCGTGGGAGTGTCTCCCGCGAGGAAGCCTGCGCGCATTTCGCGCGCGAAATACTCGAGCTCCTCGCGCACCTTCACGCGCGCCTTTTCCACCTTCGCCGCGTCGGGGGCGGCGCCGTCCTTGAAGAAATACTCCTCGGTCACCGGATTGATGCCCTCGTTGCCCAGGTACTCCTCGGCTTCCCTTGCCAGGCGCCGGATGCGCGCGCGATCGCGCACGTCCCCGGGATAGAGGCGCTTGGCCGCATCCCCCGGGGCGAAGCGCTCGTCGAGGTACTCGAGGATCACCGTGGACTCCCACAGCGCGAAGCCGCCATCGACGATCGTCGGCACGTGGTGGCGCGGGTTGATCGCGACGAAGTCGGGCTTCTTCGTGTCGCCGTCGGCGAACGAGAGCACCTTGACCTCGTAGTCGATTCCCATGTGCTCGAGCGCCAGCCACACGCGCCAGGAATAGGGTGAGCCGTGTCCGTGGTAGAAGACGAGTGCCATTGCCTCTCCTTGAAGGTTGAGTGGGTCGATCGAACCGTCAGTCTCCGAGCCGCAGGCCGTCGAGGGGAACCGCGGGCGCGCGTCCCATCACCAGGTCCGCCAGCACCCGGCCTGTGCCCAGCGCCAGCGTGAATCCCAGCGCCCCGTGCCCCGCGTCCAGCAGCAGGTTGGAATAGGGCGTGGCGCCGAGCACGGGCGTGCCGCGCGGGGTCGCCGGCCGCATCCCGCACCACGGTTGCAGGCGCGAGAAATCCGTCGCGTCGGGAAAAGCCATGCGGACTTCCTCGACGAGCTGGCCCACGCGAGCGGTGTCGACGCGCGGGGTGCGTCCCGCGATGTCCGCCATGCCCGCCACCCGAAGCTCGTCGCCCAGGCGCGCGTAGACGACCTTGCGCTTGAAGTCGGTCACGCTGATGCGCGGGGCGGCCCGCTCGTCGGTCACCGGCAGCGTGAGGCTGTAGCCCTTGAGCGGATAGACCGGGATGCGGATGCCGAGCGGCCTCACGATCGCCGGGGCGCCGGTGCCGAGCGCGAGGATGTAGCGGTCCGCTTCGAACACGCCCTGGTCCGTCTCCACGCCGATCAGGCGCGAGCGCAGCGCGAGGAGCCGCCGGATGTCCACGCCGAAGCGCAGCCGCACCGGGTTCGGCCCGGAGCCCATGACGCGCGCGAGCTCGTTGCAGAACTTGAAGCAGTCGGCCGCGTCCTCGCTCGGCGTGTAGATGGAGCCCGCGATGCGCGAGCGCATCGCGCCGAGCGCCGGCTCGACCTCCACCGTCTCGCGCGCGTCCAGGGCGTCCTGCTCGCATCCGAGGCTCCTCTGGTAGTCGAGCAGGCGCCGTGCGGACTCGAACGACCGCTCGTCGCAGTGCACCACGAGCTTGCCGTTGCGCACGTAATCGAAATCGAGCGGGTGGGCCGCGATCAGCTCGTGCATCAGCGAGCGGCTGTAGAACGAAAGTCGCAGCAGCCTCTCGGTGGTGAGGTCGGCGCTGCGCTGGTTGCATGCGGCGAGGAACTCCACGAGCCAGCGCCACTGCTCGGCATCCAGCTCCGGGACGAACTTGAGGGGCGAGTCGCGGCGCAGGAGCCACGGCGGGATCTTCGGGATCACCGAGGGGCTCGCGAGCGGCGCCACATAGCTGTACGAGAGCTGCCCGCCGTTGGCGAAGCTGGTCTCGAGCGCGACCGCTGCATTGCGCTCGAGCACCGTCACCTCGTGGCCGTCGCGCCAGAGGTACCAGGCGGCGGCGACGCCGGCGACACCGGCTCCGAGGACGAGGACTTTCATGGGGGTGGCGAGATTATCACGCCCCGGAGGCGCGGCCGGGAAGCGTCGCGGCAAAAGGGAAAGGGCCGCGCGAGGCGGCCCTTTCGCGCGCCGGAAGCGCCGGTCAGAGCAGCGGCACGATGAGGAGTGCCACGATGTTGATGATCTTGATCAGCGGGTTCACCGCGGGGCCGGCCGTGTCCTTGTAGGGATCGCCCACGGTGTCGCCGGTGACCGCCGCCTTGTGGGCGTCGGAACCCTTGCCGCCGTGGTGGCCGTCCTCGATGTACTTCTTCGCGTTGTCCCAGGCGCCTCCGCCCGTGCACATGGAAATCGCCACGAAAAGGCCCGTCACGATGGTGCCCATGAGCATGCCGCCCAGGGCCTGCACGCCGGCGTCGCGCCCCATGAGCCAGCCCACGATGAGCGCCACCGCGATCGGCGAGAGCACCGGCAGTAGCGACGGGATCATCATTTCCTTGATGGCGCCCTTGGTGAGCATGTCCACCGCGCGGGAATAGTCGGGCTTCGCGGTGCCTTCCATGATCCCCTTGATCTCGCGGAACTGCCGGCGCACTTCCTCCACCACCGAGCCCGCGCAGCGGCCCACCGCCTCCATCGCCATGGCGCCGAAGAGGTACGGGATGAGCCCGCCCACGAAGAGCCCGATGATGACCGCGGGGTTGGACAGCTCGAAGTCCACGTGCCGGCCGGCCTCCGCGAGCTTATGGGTGTAGTCGGCGAAGAGCACGAGGGCGGCGAGGCCGGCCGAGCCGATCGCGTAGCCCTTCGTCACCGCCTTCGTCGTGTTGCCCACGGCGTCGAGCGGGTCGGTCACGTTGCGCACTTCCTTTGGCAGATCCGCCATCTCGGCGATGCCCCCCGCGTTGTCGGTGATGGGACCGTAGGCGTCGAGGGCCACGATGATGCCCGCCATGGACAGCATCGAGGTGGCCGCGATCGCGATGCCGTAGACGTGCGCGAACGAATACGCCGCCCAGATGGCGATGAACTCGAACACCCCCGACTGCTGCAGAACGCCGACGATGATCATCATGCCGAGCAGCAG
>JAAOZZ010000111.1 GCA_012274175.1 Betaproteobacteria bacterium | reverse complement strand
GCTCGGCGGGCCCGAGGCGCCACACCGCCTCCGCGAATCGCCACGCGTGCTCGGCGCCGAGGGGCGCATTTCCGACCAGGCCCACGAAGCACTCCTCGCCTTCCTCGCGCTTCCCGCGGCCCTCGAGCAGCCCACGATCGTCGCGGGCTTCGTATCCCCGGGGATAGATCCGCTCCAGGTCGCGCCGGCGTGCGGCCTGCCACTGCGGCGGGTCGAGCGCACGGCCGAAACGCTTCGCGAGCGCTTCGTGCCCCCGCTGGAAATCGGCTCTGGCCTCGCCGCGCGGAGCCAGTGCGGCGCGCAGCCACCCATCGAGGCCGGCGCCCGGTTCCCAGAGCGCGTTGGCGCCGCTCGCCTGGGCGCGAGCCTGGGCGGAAATCGTCCCATCGGCCATCGCCCGGAACATTTCATCGAGCGGGCTCGTGCCCGCGGCCGCGGCGAGGATCGCCGGCCCCGACATCGCGAGCCGCGTGGCGGGCGAGAAGAGCCGGTGCGGCGCGAGGTGCGCGAGCATGCTCGAGCCGCCGTAGCAGTTGCGCCCCAGCACCGCCGCGATGGGCGTGCCGGCGAACGCGGCGTCGAGGCCGGCGCGGAAAAGATGGCGAAACGCGCCCAGCGCGGCGAGCCCTTCCGAGACTTTCGCGCCCGCCGAATCCAGGAACAGCACAACGGGCGCGCGCTCTGCCACGGCCACTCGCAGCAACGCACCCAACCGCTCGGCTTCGAGGACTCCGACGGAGCCGCTCGCGACATGGTTCTCCACCAGCGCCGCGCGCAACGCTCGGCCTTCGAACCGTCCGCGCCCCACGGTCACGTTGCCGGTGCGATCGCCCAGGGGCTCGAAAGCGATCGCCGGGCGCAGGGCATCGAGGATGGATGCGGGAGCCGGGCCGCTCACAGCGCTTCCGCCAGCAGGACGATGGGATGCCGCGCTTCGCGCCCCGCGCCATGGGCGATCTGCTGGCGGCAGCTCGTCCCCGCGGCCGCGATCGTCGAATCCGGGGCGGCGCGCACCGCGGGCAGCAGTGCCGCCTCGGCCATGCGTATCGAGATTTCGTAGTGCTCCTTCTCGTGGCCGAACGCGCCGGCCATTCCGCAGCAGCTCGACTCGATCGCGGCCACCTCGGCGCCGGGCAGCGTGCGCAGCAGCTCGAGGGTCGCCTCGAAGGTGCCGAAGGCCTTCTGGTGGCAACGGCCGTGCACGCGAATCGAGCTCGCCCCGGCCCGCTTCCACGGCGGTGCGACGCGTCCTTCGCGAATTTCCGCGGCGAGGTACTCGTCGGCGAGCCGCGCTCCGGCGAGCAGTTTCGCGGTGGCATCGCCGGGAAAGAGGGCGGCGTATTCGTCGCGAAAGGTGAACATGCAGGAGGGCTCGAGCCCCACCACCGGCGTGCCCGCTTCCAGGTGGGGGCGCAGCGCCTCCATCGTCCTGCGCGCCTCGGCGCGCGCCTGTCCGATCATTCCCGCGGCGAGGTAGGTGCGCCCGCAGCACAGCGCCCGGCCGTCGCCCCCCGCGGGCGCGATCACGCGGTGGCCCGTGGCTTCGAGCACCCTCGCGGCCGCGGCCAGGTTCGCCGGCTCGAACCAATTATTGAACGTGTCGGCGAAGAGCACCACCGGCCGACCCGGCCCATCGCCCTGCGTGTGGGACGCGCGCCAGGATGCCCGCCATTTCGGCAGCGCTCGGCGCGGCTCGAAGCCGATCGCCGAGACGATGGCGTTCGCCCCCGGCAATCGCGCCGCCACCGCGAGCAGCGGCTGCAGGCGCGCCGCCCAGGGCGCATAGCGGGGAATGTGCGCCACGAGGCGTTCGCGCAACCTCCATCCGTGTCGCGCTCGGTCCCGCGCGGTGAACTCGATCTTCATCCGGGCCATGTCCACGCCCGTGGGACATTCGCGCCGGCATCCCTTGCACGACACGCAGAGGTCCAGCGCCTCGCGCACCGCGTCGTCGGCGCAATCCCCGGGACCGAGCTGTCCGGTCAGGGCGAGCCGCAGGGTGTTGGCGCGCCCGCGGGTGAGGTGGCGCTCGTCGCCGGTCACGCGAAAGCTCGGGCACATCGTTCCCGCGTCGAACTTGCGGCAATGGCCGTTGTTGTTGCACATCTCGACCGCTCCCGCGAATCCACCCCACGGGCTCCAGTCGAGCTCGGAGCGGGTGTCGCCGGCGCGATATCCCGGCGGATAGCGGAAGAGCGAGCGATCGTCCTGGCGCGGGGGATGCACGATCTTGCCGGGATTCATCAGGCCGCGCGGGTCGAACCAGGACTTGATCTCCGCCAGCGCCGCCGTGAGTCGCGGGCCGAAGAAGGGCGCGATCCACTCGGAGCGCACGAGGCCGTCGCCGTGCTC
Organism: Betaproteobacteria bacterium; assembly: GCA_012274175.1. GTDB lineage: Bacteria > Pseudomonadota > Gammaproteobacteria > Burkholderiales > Usitatibacteraceae > Usitatibacter. Next base: position 1,495 of record JAAOZZ010000111.1, on the reverse strand, counting down.
GCCCGAGTAGGAACCCTTGTAGCGGCGCACGAGCTCCGCGGCCTCCTCGGCGATGGCGCGCATGCGCACCGCCCCGTCGCCCTTCATGTTGAGCACCGGGCGCACGTGCAGGCAACCCACGGAGGCGTGGGCGTACCAGGTGCCTTCGGTGCCGTGCCTGCGAAACACTTCCGTGAGCTGCGAGGTGTATTCGGCGAGGTGCTCGAGGGGCACGGCGCAATCCTCGATGAACGACACCGGCTTCCCATCGCCTTTCATCGACATCATGATGTTGAGGCCGGCCTTGCGCACGTCCCAGAGCGCCTTCTGCTCGCCCGGGAGGACCTGCACCACCGCGCCGGCGAATCCGAGGTCGCCCATCAGCTCCTCCAGGCGGCGCACGCCCTGCTCCTGCGGCTCGCGCTCGCCGCCGGCGAATTCGACCAGCAGGATCGCGCCGGGCTCGCCGCGCACGAACCGTCGAATGGTGGGAGCGAATGCGGGATTGCCCAGGGCGAGGTCGAGCATCGTGCGATCCACCAGCTCCACCGCGCACGGGCCCAGCTTCACAATGTGTTGCGCGGCGTCCATCGCGTCGTAGAAGCGCGGGAAGTGGGCGACACCGAGGGCCTTGTGCTTCGGCAGCTCGGCCAGGTCGAGGTGGATGCGCTCGAACCATGCGAGGGTTCCCTCGCTGCCCACGAGCAGCTTGGCCAGGTTGAAGCCATCGGGCGCGAGGCGGTCGAGGTTGTAGCCCGCGACGCGCCGTGCCACGGGCGGCAGGCGCGATGCGATCTCGTCGCGCTCCCGCTCCCAAAGGGCGCGGGCGCGCTGCGCGAGCTCGCGGATCGCGCCCGGCGTGCCGTCGGCCTCGGAGCCGAAGCGGCCGCGCACGCCTGTGGCAAGCCACGCATCCACCGCGCTCACCCGGTCGACCATGTTGCCGTAGGCGAGCGAGCGCGAGCCGCACGAGTTGTTGCCGGCCATGCCGCCCAGGGTCGCCTGCGCGGACGTGGAGACGTCGATCGGGTACCAAAGGCCCAGGGGCTTCAGCTGCGCGTTGAGCGTGTCCAGCACCATGCCCGGTTCCACCACGGCGCGGCGCGCCGCCGCATCCACCTCGAGCGCGCGGACCAGGTATTTGCTGTCGTCGACCACGAGCGCCGGTCCCACGGTCTGTCCGCACTGGGAGGTGCCCGCGCCGCGAGGCAGGATGGGCACGCCTTCCTCGAGCGCGATCTGCATCGCCGCGATCGCCGCCTCGGCGGTGCGCGGGACCACCACGCCCACGGGCATCACCTGGTAGATCGATGCGTCCGTTGCGTAGCGGCCGCGGCTCGCGGAATCGAAGAGAACCTCGCCGTCCACCTCGCGGACGAGGCGCCGGGCCAAAGGGGAGCGCTCGCCGCCCGTGGCGAAGCGCACGGGCCGCGGCTGGGGGGAGGTCATGGGGGCTTTTACCGAAGTTGCGTATGAATCGGGGCGCCGCTGCGGCATTATGGCCATAATTTCGCGG
>JAAOZZ010000110.1 GCA_012274175.1 Betaproteobacteria bacterium | reverse complement strand
GGGCGTGGGCATCGCCGGGCACCTCACGATCTGCGACCATGTCACGCTCCTGGGCATGACCTTCGTGACCAAGTCCATCACGCGCCCGGGCACCTATGCCTCGGGGCTGCCGCTGATGCCCCATGCCGAGTGGCTCAAGAACGCCGCGCTGGTGCGCCGGCTGGACCGCATCGCCGGGCGCGCAGCGCGCCCCCTTCCGGGAGAGGACCGTGACCGAATCGATGACGATTGAGGAGATCAAGGAATATCTCCCGCACCGCTACCCCTTCCTGCTGATCGACCGCGTGGTCGCCTTCGAGAAGGGCAAGCGCATCACGGCGATCAAGAACGTGACCGTGAACGAGCCTTTCTTCCAGGGCCATTTCCCCCATCTCGCGGTCATGCCGGGAGTGCTCATCGTCGAGGCGATGGCGCAGGCGGCCGCGGTGCTCTCGCTGCGCAGCATGGGCCACAAGAACGACGGCACCTGGGTCTACTACTTCGTGGGCATCGACGGGGCGCGCTTCAAGCGGCCGGTGAGCCCCGGCGACACCCTCGTGATCGAGGTCGAGCAGGGGCGGGCGGGGCGCGGAATCTCCAAGTACGTCGCCACGGCGAAGGTGGGCGACGTGGTGGTCTCCGAGGCCGAGCTGCTGTGCGCGCTGCGCGAGATCTGAGGTGAGCCGCATCCATCCCACGGCGATCGTCGACGCTCGCGCGCGCCTCGCCGGGGACGTGACCGTGGGTCCGTACACGGTGATCGACGGCGACGTGGAAATCGGCGCGGGTACGACCATCGGCGCCCACAACGTGATCACCGGGCGCACCGCGATCGGCCGCGACAACCGCATCTTCCATTTCTGCTCCATCGGCGAGGCCAACCAGGACAAGAAGTACGGGGGCGAGCCCACCCGCCTGGAGGTGGGGGACCGCAACACCATCCGCGAGTACTGCACATTGAACCGTGGCACGGTGCAGGACGCGGGTGTCACGCGCATCGGAAGCGACAACTGGATCATGGCCTACTCCCACGTGGCCCACGATTGCCAGGTGGGAAACCAGGTGGTGTTCGCCAACGGCACCACTTTGGGCGGGCATGTGCACGTGGGCGACTACGCGACCCTCGGGGGCTATACCGGCGTGCACCAGTTCGTGCGCGTCGGCGCGCACGTGATGGTCGGCGCCGGCGTGATCCTGGTCCAGGACGTGGTCCCCTTCGTGACCGTGGGCGGCGTGCCGCCCGGCGCCCACGGCATCAACGCCGAGGGGCTCAAGCGCCGCGGCTTCCCGCCCGAGGCGATCGCCGCACTGCGACGAGCCTACAAGACGCTCTTCAAGTCCGGGCTCACGCTCGCCGAGGCGCGCTCCGAGCTCGAGCGCCAGGCGCAGGAAGCGCCCGAGGTGGGCATCGTCGTGGCGTTCCTCGCCACCTCGACCCGGGGGATCCTGCGCTGAGGCGGGTGGCCATCGTCGCGGGCGAGGCCTCCGGGGACCTGCTCGGGGCCGCGTTGATCCGCGCCCTCAAGGCGCGCTGGCCCGCGCTCGAATTCCATGGCATCGCCGGCCCGAAGATGATGGCCGAGGGCGCCCGATCGTTTTACCCGATGGAAAAGCTCGCCGTGCGCGGCTACGTCGAGGTGATCCGCAGCCTGCGCGAGATCCTCGCCATCCGCCGCGGCCTCACGCGCCGGCTGCTCGAAGATCCGCCCGATCTGTACATCGGCGTCGACGCCCCGGACTTCAACCTCGGCGTGGAGGCGCGGCTCAAGGCGGCGGGCATACCCACCGTACACTACGTGAGCCCGTCGATCTGGGCGTGGCGGCCGGAACGCATCGGGACCATCGGCCGCTCGGTGGACCGGATGCTCGTGATGTTCCCCTTCGAGGAGGCGCTCTACCGCAAGGCGGGCATCGCCGTGGACTACGTGGGCCATCCGCTCGCCGATGGGATGCCGCTCGCGCCCGACCGCGCCGAGGCGAGGGCGCAGCTGCGGCTCGGCAGCGGCGCCGTGCCGGTAGCGCTGCTTCCCGGAAGCCGGGCGAGCGAGCTCGAGCTGCACGCCGACCTGGTGATCGAGACCGCGCGCGCGCTCGCCGCGCGCCGCCCGGAGCTGCGCTTCTTCGTGCCGCTCGCCACGCGCGAGACCCGCGACTATTTCGAGGCACGGCTCTACGCCCTCGAGGCCCGCGAGCTGCCGATCACGATCCTCTTCGGCCACGCCCAGCTCGCGCTGCACGCGGCGGAGGCGGCCCTGGTGGCGAGCGGCACCGCGACCCTCGAGGCGGCGCTCGCACGTTGCCCCATGGTGGTGACCTATCGGCTCAAGCCCCTCACCTATTGGCTGGTGAAGCGCCGGGCGATCCTGCCCTACTTCAGCCTGCCCAACGTGCTGGCAGGCGAGTTCATCGTGCCGGAGCTGCTGCAGGACGACGCGACGCCGGCCAACCTCGCGCAGGCCCTGGGCAACTGGCTCGACAACCGGCAGGCCCGGGAACGGTTGCGGGCGCGCTTCGGGACGCTGCACGCCCGGCTCGCCGCGGGGCACGACGCCCGTGTCGTCGAAGCGTTGATGCCGTATCTTTCCGGACATGAAAGCTTCCAGCCCTCCGAACCCGGCCCCGGGCTCCGCGCTGCTCTGCGGGGTTGACGAGGCCGGGCGGGGTCGAGCACCACCGCGGCGGCGAAGACGCTGCCGGCGAGCGGGCCCCGCCCGCCC
>JAAOZZ010000109.1 GCA_012274175.1 Betaproteobacteria bacterium | reverse complement strand
CCCCCACCCCGATACCCTCGCGGTGCATGCCGGTCAATCCCCCGATCCGGCTACGGGCGCAAGGGCCGTTCCGATCTATCAGACCGCGTCGTTCGTCTTTCCCGACGCCGACACCGCCGCGGCGCTCTTCAACATGGAGACTCCCGGCCATGTGTACTCGCGGCTTTCGAATCCCACGGTGGCGGTGTTCGAGGAGCGCATGGCCGCGCTTGAGCAGGGCGTTGGAGCGATCGCAACCTCGAGCGGGCAGGCGGCGCTGCACCTGGCGATCGCGACCCTCATGGGACATGGCGGGCACATCGTGGCCTCCGCGAGCCTGTACGGCGGATCCCACAACCTGCTCGCGTACACGCTCCCGCGCTTCGGGATCGAGACCACCTTCGTGCCGGCGCGCGATCCGGCGGCGTGGGGCGCGGCCATCCGCCCCGCCACGCGCCTGTTCTTCGGCGAGAGCGTGGGCAACCCCTCGGTGGATGTCCTCGACATCCCGGCGCTGGGAGAGATCGCGTCGCACCATGGCATTCCGCTGCTCGTGGACGCGACCGTCACGACCCCGGCCCTCGGGCGGCCCTTCGAGCAGGGAGCGCACCTCGTCCTGCATTCGGCCACGAAATTCCTCTCGGGCCATGGCGTGGTGATCGGCGGCGTGCTGGTGGATGGCGGGCGGTTCGACTGGCAGGCCGCCGCCGGCAGGTTCCCCACGTTGACCGAGCCCTACGAGGGCTTCCACGGCATGGTGTTCGCGGAGGAATCGGCGACCTCGGCATTCCTGCTGAGGGCGCGGCGCGAAGGGCTGCGGGACTTCGGAGCGTGCATGGCGCCGATGACCGCGTTCCAGATCCTTCAGGGAATCGAGACGCTGCCGCTGCGCATGGCGCGGCACGTGGAGAACACCGCGCGGGTCGTGGAGTTCCTCGCGTCCCACGAGGCGGTCGCCCGGGTGCACCATCCCGCGCTTGGCGGGCATCCCGATCATGCGCTCTCGCAACGCCTCTATCCCCGCGGCTGCAGCGCGATCCTCGCCTTCGAGCTCGCCGGGGGCCGCGAGGCGGGACGCAGGTTCATCGAGGCGCTCACGTTGTTCTCGCACCTCGCCAACATCGGCGACGCGAAGTCGCTCGTGATCCACCCGGCGACGACGACCCATTTCCGCATGGACGACGCAGCGCTCGCGGCCGCCGGCATCACGCCGGGCACCGTGCGCCTTTCCATCGGCCTCGAGCATCCCGACGACATCCTCGAGGACCTGGGACGCGCGCTGCGCGCCGCCCGCAAGGCCTGATGCAAATCATCGTCGAGGGCTATCCGGCCTACGCGTACACGGGCGGGCGCGCCTTCGATCCGGCGCTGCCGGCGATCGTCTTCATCCACGGGGCCGCCTTCGACCACAGCGTGTGGCAATGGCAATCGCGCTACCTCGCGCACCACGGATTCACGGTGCTCGCGGCCGACCTCCCCGCCCACGGCCGCAGCCCCGGCAAGGCGCGCAACTCGATCGAGGCGCTCGCCTGCTGGGTGGCGGCGCTGCTCGATGGGGCGGGCCTCGCGCGCTCGGCCCTGGTCGGACACAGCATGGGGTCCCTGGTGGCGCTCGAAACGGCGCTGAAATTCCCGCAGCGCGTATCGCGCCTCGCGCTCATCGCAGCCTCCGTGCCCATGGCGGTCGGCGCCCCGTTCCTAGCGGCCGCGCGGGACGACTCGCCTGCGGCCTTCGACATGGAGACGGCGTGGGGACACGCGCGCGACGCGTACCTCGCGCAAAGCCCGGTGCCGGGGACTTCCCTCGTCTGCGCGAGCCGCCAGTTGAACGGGCGCGCCCACGCGGGAGTGCTGCACGCCGATCTCACCGCCTGCGACGGCTACCGCCCCGCGGCGGAAGCGTTGCAGGCGCTCGGCATCCCCACGCTGGTGGTCGCGGGGCGGCGCGACCAGATGACGCCGTTCAAGTCCGGGCAGGCGCTCGCCGCCACCATTCCCGGCGCGCGCTTCGTCGCGCTCGATGCCGGACACTCGATGATGAGCGAGGCGCCTCGCGCCACGCTCGGGGCGCTGCGCGACTTCCTCGCGTCAACCTAAGGACAGGAACACAGCGCTCGAAGACGTCAGGTTGCCGCCACGGCGTCCTGGCGGCGCCCTTCCTCGAGCTGCAGGCGCCACATCTCGGCGAAGCGCCCGTCGGCCGCGAGGAGCTGCCGGAACACTCCGCGCTCCACGATGCGGCCCTGGTCGAGGACGAGGATCTCGTCGGCGTCCACGACGGTGGAAAGCCGGTGCGCGATGACGAGCGTGGTGTGGTTGCGCGAGATCTCCGAGAGCTCGGCCTGGATCGACTTCTCGGTGCGCGAATCCAGCGCCGAGGTGGCCTCGTCGAAGACCAGGATGCGCGGGTTCTTGAGGATGGTGCGCGCGATCGACACCCGCTGCTTCTCGCCCCCGGAGAGCTTGAGCCCCCGCTCGCCCACGGCGGTGTCCCATTTTGCGGGCAGGCGCTCGATGAACTGCGCGATGTGCGCCACCCGCGCCGCGTCCTCGATCTCCTCGCGCGTGGCACCGGGACGCCCGTAGGCCACGTTGTAGTAGATCGAGTCGTTGAAGAGCACCGTATCCTGGGGCACCACGCCGATGGCCGCGCGCACGCTTTCCTGCCGTACCTCGCGAATGTCCTGCCCGTCGATGGTGATGCGTCCTGCGTTCACGTCGTAGAAGCGGAAGAGTAGCCGCGCGAGCGTGGACTTGCCCGACCCGCTGGGCCCCACCACGGCGACCTTCTTCCCCGCGGGCACCTCGAAGGACACGTCCTTCAGGATCTCGCGCCGTGCCTCGTAGCGGAAGTCGACGTGCTCGAAGCGGATCGCGCCACCGGTGACCTCGAGGTCGGGGGCCCCGGGGCGATCTTCGATCTCGCGGTTCTCCGAGAGCAGCCGGAACATCTTCTCCATGTCCACCAGCGCCTGCTTGATCTCGCGGTACATCACGCCCAGGAAATTGAGCGGGATGTAGAGCTGGATCAGCAGCGCGTTCACCATCACCAGGTCCCCCAGGGTGAGGTGTCCGGCCACGATGCCCTCGGCCGCGCGCCACATGAGGAGCGACACGGCGGTGGCGATCACCATCGCCTGCACGGCGTTCAGGAACCCCAGGGAGGTCTCGCTCGTGACCACCGCGTGCTCGTAGCTCTGGAGGTTGGCGTCGTAGCGCCCCGCTTCGTATTGCTCGTTGCCAAAGTACTTCACCGTCTCGTAGTTGAGCAGGGAGTCGATCGCCTTCGTGTTGGCTTTCGAGTCCATCTCGTTCATCCGCCGGCGGTGCTGGGTGCGCCATTCGGAGATCACGAAGGTGAGGGCCATGTAGACCACGAGCGCCCCCACGGTGATCACGCCGAACCATACGTCGAACTTGATGATGAGGAAGCCGGTGACGAGCGCGATCTCGAGCAGCGTCGGCAACACGCTGAACACCATGAACGAGAGCAGCGTGGAGATGCCGCGGGTGCCGCGCTCGATGTCGCGGGTGAGCCCGCCCGTCTGGCGCTCGAGGTGGAAGCGAAGCGACAGCGCGTGCAGGTGATGGAAGACCTCGAGCGCGATGCGCCGCAGGGCGCGCTGGGTCACCCGCACGAACACGATGTCGCGCAGCTCGTTGAAGAGCGTGCTCGAAAGCCGCAGCAGCGCGTAGGCGAGGAGCAGCGTGATGGGCACCGCGACCATCGCCTTGGGCCCCGACAGCCCGTCCACGATCTTCTTCATCACGATGGGCACCGTGATGTTGGCGAGCTTCGCGGTCACGAGGAACAGCAGGGCCAGCACCACCCGCCCGCGGAACTCCCAGAGGTACGGAACGAGCTTGCGCACGACGCTCAGGTCGCCGCGGGCGGCGGGAGGTGGCGGAGACGACGGCGCGCGGTCCGGCTGCGCGGCCGAGGTGGTGCCGGGAGTGGTGCTCATGGGATCACGTCATTGTCGCATTTCGTGGTCCGAACGGACGGGGCCGCGGCCGCTCACGGCCGGATCCTGCGCTTCGCCGGCGGCCCCCCTGCCGCCTTCCCCCCGATCCCGCGCCGCTCGAGCGCTTCCCGCAGCAGGTATTCGACCTGGCCGTTGACGGATCTCAGCTCCGACTGCGCGAGGCGCTCGATCTCGGCCCACAACCCCGGATCGACGCGCAGCAGGTAGGACTTGCGCTCCGCCATGGAAGATTCCGGTGTAGAGCGTTCCGGTGTTCACCACGGGCTGCGTGTCGCGGTCCGAGCAGAGCACGACCATCAGGTTGGAGACCATGGAGGCGCGGCGCTCGTCGTCCAGCTCCACCACCTTCTTTTCCGAGAGACTTTTCAGGGCGAGCTCGACCATCGACACCGCGCCCGCCACGATCTTGGTGCGCGCGGCGATCACCGCATCGGCCTGCTGGCGGCGCAGCATCGCCCCGGCGATCTCCGGGGCATAGGCGAGGTGCGTGAGCTTGGCCTCCTCCACCTTCACCCCGGCCAGCTGCACGCGCGCCTGCAGCTCCGTGCGCAACGCCTCGGCGACCACGTCGGCGCCCGCGCGCAGGGTGACCACGTGGGGGTCGTGCTCCTCGCCCTCGTCGTAGTCGTAGCGCGTGGCCACGTGGCGCAGGGCCGACTCGCTCTGCACGCGCACGAACTGGTCGAAGTCCTCGACGTCGAAGAGGGCCTGCGGGGTGTCCGACACTCGCCAGACCACCACGGCTCCGATCTCCACCGGGTTGCCGCGCTTGTCGTTCACCTTGAGGGTCTCGATGTTGTTGTTGCGCGCTCGCACGCTCACGCGCCGGCGCGAGTTCCACGGCAGCGTCCAGCGCAGCCCCGGGTTGCGCTCGGTGCCGAGGTACGCGCCGAAGAGCGTGAGCACCCCCGCCTCGTTGGGCTGCAGCATGAAGAAGCCGCCCACGGTGAAGACGAACGCGAAGAGCGCGATGCCGGCCACCGCGGGATTGCGCATCTCGGCGAGCGCGAGTGCCACGAGCGCCAGCAGCGCGATCGCCAGCAGCAGCATCGCGATGCCGTTCATCGTGCGGTACGGTTTCTCGAACGTGCCCTCGCTTCGGTATTCGGCCATGGCGGCCCTCCTCGCCGGCTTCTCGTCGGCTGCTATTGAAGTGATATCACTTTGATAGGTTTCGGCGCCGAAGTCAAGGGCCCGGCTAGAATCGGCCCATGG
>JAAOZZ010000108.1 GCA_012274175.1 Betaproteobacteria bacterium | reverse complement strand
GTGACCGGCACGGTGAAGCGCGCCGAGCGCGGCAACCTCATCGTGGAATCCGGCCGCGTGGAGGCGCTCCTGCCGCGCGACCAGCTCATCGCCAAGGAAAACCTGCGCGTGGGCGACCGCGTGCGCGCCTTCATCGCGAAGATCGACCGCGCGGCGCGCGGCCCGCAACTCATCCTCTCGCGCGTGGCGCCCGAATTCCTCGTGAAGCTCTTCGAGCTCGAGGTGCCGGAGATCGAGGAGGGGCTCCTCGAGATCAAGGCGGCCGCCCGCGACCCGGGGCTGCGCGCGAAGATCGCGGTGAAGTCCAACGACCCGCGCATCGACCCCGTGGGCACCTGCGTCGGCATGCGCGGATCGCGCGTGCAGGCGGTGACCCAGGAGCTCGCCGGCGAGCGCGTGGACATCATCCTGTGGTCTCCCGAGCCGGCGCAGTTCGTGATCAACGCGCTCGCGCCCGCGGACGTGAGCTCCATCGTCGTGGACGAGGAGCGCCACTCGATGGACGTGGTGGTCGAGGAGGACCAGCTCGCGCTCGCCATCGGCAAGGGCGGGCAGAACGTGCGCCTCGCCTCGGAGCTTTCCGGCTGGCAGCTCAACATCATGACCACCGAGGAGCGGCAGGAAAAGAGCCAGGCGGAGACGAGCGTCGTGCGCTCGCTCTTCATGGAGAAGCTCGACGTCGACGAAGAGGTGGCCGAGATCCTGGTGTCGGAGGGCTTCACTTCCCTCGACGAAGTCGCCTACGTGCCCATCAACGAGATGCTGGAGATCGAGGCCTTCGACGAGGAGACGGTGAACGAGCTTCGACGGCGCGCGAGGAACGCGCTCCTCACCGAGGCGATCAAGAGCGAGGAGACCGTCGAGCACGCCGCCGAGGACCTGCTCGGCATGGAAGGCATGGACAACCAGACTGCGCGCGTGCTCGCCTCCAAGGGCATCACGACGATGGACGCGCTCGCCGACCTCGCCACCGAGGAGCTCACCGAGATGACCGGCATGGATGCGGAACGGGCGAGCAAGCTGATCATGACGGCGCGCGCGCCGTGGTTCAAGGAATCGGCGCCGGCCTGAAGGCCGCGACCGTAGGAGAATACCCAGCAAATGGCAAAGTCGAACGTCACCCAATTCGCCGAGGAGCTCAAGCTCCCGGTCGCCCTGTTGCTCGAGCAGCTCCTGGCCGCGGGCGTGAAGAAGAAGGCTGGCGACGATGCCATCACCGAGCAGGACAAGACGCGCCTGCTCGACTATCTGCGCGAGATGCACGGCAACAAGGAAGAGAAGAAGAAGATCACGCTCACGCGCAAGCAGACCACGGAGATCAAGAAGGCCGACGCGACCGGAAAGGCGCGCACCATCCAGGTGGAGGTGCGCAAGAAGCGCACCTTCGTCAAGGTGGACAAGCCCGCCGAAGTGGCGCCGGAGCCGGTGAAGGTCGTCGCGCCTCCCGCGCCGATCATCGACGAGGAAGAGGTCCGCAAGCGCGAGGCGGAGGCCAAGCGACAGGCGGAGCTTGCCGCGCGCCAGGCCGCGGACTCGGAAAAGACAAAGCGTGCCGCGGCTACCCGCAAGAAGACCGAGGAAGCCGCTCCTGCCGCCCCTGCCGCAGCGCCGGCCCCCGCCGAAGGCGAGGCGCCGAAGAAGAAGCGCGTCATTCGCAAGAAAGGCGAGGAGCCCGCCACGGAGGCCGAAGCGCCGTTGCTGGTCGAGGTGAAGGCGGAGGCCGCAAAGTCGGAAGCCAAGCCGGGCGCCGCGGCGCCTGCCGCGGCGAGCGAAGGCACCCTGCACAAGCCGGTGCTCAAGCCCGGCGAGAAGGCCGACAAGAAGCCCGCCAAGCGGGCCGCGAAGCCCGCTTCGGCCTGGGTCGACGACCAGGCCCGCCGCCGCGCCATGAAGACGCGCGGCGATGCGTCGGGCGGGCGCGACGGATGGCGCACCCGCGCCGGCGGCGGCCGCCATCGCGACGAGGAGGGCGGCACGGCGTTCGCCACTCCCGCGGAGCCCAAGGTTCTCGAGGTGCCGATCCCGGAGACCATCACGGTGGGCGACCTCGCCCACAAGATGGCGGTGAAGGCGGCCGAGGTGATCAAGGTCATGATGAAGATGGGCACCATGGTCACCATCAACCAGGTGCTGGACCAGGACACCGCGATGATCGTGGTCCAGGAGATGGGCCACGTCGCCAAGCCCGCGAAGCCCGACGATCCGGAGGCGTTCCTCTCGGAAGCGTCGGCGCAGGAGGAAGGCAGCGTGGAGACGCGCCCGCCGGTGGTCACCGTCATGGGGCATGTCGACCACGGCAAGACCTCGCTCCTCGACGCGATCCGCAAGGCGCGGGTGGCGGTGGGCGAGGCCGGCGGCATCACGCAGCACATCGGCGCCTACCACGTCGAGACGCCTCGCGGCGTCATCACGTTCCTCGACACCCCGGGCCACGAGGCTTTCACCGCCATGCGCGCCCGGGGCAGCCTGATCACGGACCTGGTGGTCCTGGTGGTGGCCGCCGACGACGGCGTCATGCCGCAGACCATCGAGGCGATCAACCACGCGAAGGCCGCCAAGGTGCCGCTGATCGTCGCGGTGAACAAGATGGACAAGCCCGAGGCCAACCCGCAGCGCGTGAAGCAGGACCTGCCCGCGCACGGCGTGGTGCCCGAGGAGTTCGGCGGCGAGACGCAGTTCCT
>JAAOZZ010000107.1 GCA_012274175.1 Betaproteobacteria bacterium | reverse complement strand
TGCCGGCTGCTCGACATCCACGAGTACCTGATGGAAAAGGGCCTTGCGCTCGAGGGCGTCGAGGGCGTGCGCTACCTGTACCACGATCCCTGCCATTCGCCGATGAAGACCCACCAGCCCCTCAAGGTGGTCGAGCGCCTGATGGGACAGGAAGTGGGGCTCAACGAGCGTTGCTGCGGCGAGTCCGGGACCTTTGCGGCGAGCCGTCCCGATATCGCGACCCAGGTGCGCTTCCGCAAGGAAGCCGAGATGCGCAAGGGCGCGGCGCAGGCGCGCTCCGGCGGCTTCGAGGGCTCCGTCAAGGTGCTCACCTCGTGCCCGTCGTGCCTGCAGGGCCTGAAGCGATTCGACGACGATGCCGGCACCAGCGCCGACTACATCGTGGTCGAGATGGCGCGCCACCTCCTGGGCGAAGGATGGATGGAGGACTTCGTCGCCAAGGCGCGTCGCGGCGGCATCGAGCGCGTCCTGCTGTGAGCGCGCTCGGTTGCAAGGCGCGCGGCGCTTGCCCAGAATCGTTTCTTCCCATGGGAGCCATCGAGACATTCGCGCGTCGCCTCGCGGCGACACTGGCGCTGCTGCTCGCCGCCGGATGCGCCTTCGCGCCGCCCCGCGGCGTGCCCGCGGTCGCGCCGTCGGCCGCCGGCTTTCCCATGGATCCGGCGCTCCTCGCGCGCGACGACGACGAAGAGGACGGGGAAGGCGCCGGGCGCGATCGCGGCACGGCGGTATCGATCCGATACAACCTGGAAAGCGAGGCCGACGAAGCGGGACCGCCGCGGGTGGCCCAGATCCTGAAGGCGCAGGAGCAGAGGAAGGCCCTGGTGCGCGGCGCGGCGCCGTCGGGCCTGCCCAAGGCTGCGGGATTGCAGCCCTCCCAGTGGCAGGCGCTGGGGCCGTCGAACGTGGGCGGGCGCGTGCGCGCCCTCGCGTTCGATCCGCGCAACCCCACGCGGCTGCTCGCGGGCACCGCCTCCGGCGGATTGTGGATCTCGCCCGATGCCGGCGCCACGTGGAGCGCCAACAACGACTTCCTGCCCAACCTTTCGATCACCACCATCGCCTTCGATCCGGTGCATCCGTCGACGGTCTATGCGGGCACGGGAGAGGCGAGCGCCGGACTCGTGGGCGTAGGCGTGTTCCGGTCCGCCGATGGCGGCGCCACATGGCAGTACCTCCCGTCGACCAATCCCGACATCAACGCGGACTGGCTCTTCGTGAACCGGCTCGCGGTCCACCCGACGCAGCCCCAGGTGCTGCTGGCGGCGGTCACCAACGCGAGCCTCGCCTCGGGCGGCATCTACCGCTCCCCGGACGCAGGCGCGACCTGGACGCGGTCCTCGGACGCGAAGGCGCTCGACATCGCGTTCGATCCCAACGATCCTTCGAAGGCGGTGGCGGGCCTGGACGACGGCACCATCGCGTACTCGCGCGACGCCGGCGTGAGCTGGGCGCGGAGCGCGCCGCTGGTGGCTTCGCCCTCGGGCCGGGAGAACACCGCCCGCGCCGAGATCGCGTTCGCGCGCACCCAACGCGGCCTCGTGTACGCCTCGGTGGACAACGCCCAGGGCGAGGTGTGGCGGTCGGGCGATTCCGGAGCCACCTGGCAGAAGCTGTCCAACCCGCAGCACCTGGGCGACCAGGGCGACTACGACAACGCGATCTGGGTGGATCCCACCGACGCCAACCACCTGCTCGTCGCGGGACTCGACATCTACGAGTCGCGCGACGCGGGGGCGAACTTTTCCGCCGTGAGCGATTGGCGATCCGCCCCGGCCTCGCCCCATGCGGATCACCATGCGCTCGTCTCGCCGCCCGGGTTCGGTCCCGCAAACCCGCTGGTGTTCGACGGCAACGACGGCGGCGTCTACAAGGCGCCCAACGTCTATGCGCTGGCGGGCGGGAGATCCGGCATCGGATGGACCAACGTGAACAACGGCCTCGCCATCACCCAGTTCTATGGCGGCGCCGGACGCGCTTCGGCGGGCGGTCGCATCCTCGGGGGCAGCCAGGACAACGGCTCGCTGCAGCTCACCGGCGGCCAATGGCGCGCCTTCCGCGGCGGCGACGGCGGCATCGTGGCGGTCGATCCGGCGTCCGACCTCACGATGTACGGCGAGTATGTCTACGCCTCGGTGCTGCGCTCGTTGAACGGCGGGACCACGTCGGGCTACATCTGCGCCGGCATCGCGGAGGCGCAACCCGCGGACTCGAACAACCAGTACTGCGGGGCGGGCGCCACCCAGAAGGCGAACTTCATCGCCCCGTTCATCCTCGATCCGGGCAATTCCAATCGCCTGCTGGTCGGGGCGAATTCCCTCTGGGTCACGGACGACGCCCGCGGCGCGGCGAGCTGGCGCGCCATCAAGGCGCCGTCGCCATCCACGGACAACTTCATCAACGCCGTCGCGGTACAGGAAGGCGACGGCAACGTGATCTGGGTGGGCCACAACAACGGCGAGGTGTACCGCACCACCGATGGGCTCGCGGCGGCTCCCGCCTGGACGCGCGTGGGGCAGGGGACGATCCCCGCCCGGCGCGTGCAGCGCATCACCATTGACCGCGCGAACCCGAGCCGGGTGATCGTCGCCCTCACCGGTTTCGTCGCGAACAACGTGTGGCAGACGCTGGACGGCGGGTCCACCTGGCGCTCGATCACCGGCAACCTGCCCGACGCGCCGGTATTCGACGTGAAGATCCATCCCGCGAACGGCAATTGGCTCTACGCGGCCACGTCGGTGGGCGTCTTCACCAGCGAGACGGCGGGCGCCACGTGGTCGACCACCAACGAGGGACCGGCCAACATCCGCGTGCGCGAGCTCTTCTGGATCGACGACCACACGCTGGGCGCGGCGACGTACGGCCGCGGAATGTACCGCGTCTCGGTTCCGTCGGGAGGACCCGCCGACTACCAGGACCTCTGGTGGGCCGGCTCCCAGGAGAACGGATGGGGCATGAGCATCACCCAGCATGGCGCGATGATCTTCGCCGCCCTGTACGTCTACGACAGCCAGGGCCAGCCGGTGTGGGTGGTGCTGCCGGGCGGGTCCTGGGACGCGACGCTCACGTCGTTCACCGGGGCCCTCTATGCGCCGAGCGGCGCGTGGTTTGCGAGCTACGACGTGAACCGTTTCGTGGTCGGAGCGCCCGTGGGCAGCGCGACCCTCACCTTCTCCGGCCCGTCGGCCGGGATGCTCACCTACACCATCAACGGCATTTCGGGAACGAAGGCGATCACGCGCCAGGTGTTCGGGTTGCGCGACGCGACTCCCGTGGCGACGTACGGCGACCTCTGGTGGGGCGGCGCCTCCCAGAATGGCTGGGGTGTTGCGATCAACCAGCAGTACCGCACGCTTTTTTCCGTCTGGTACACGTACGACGCCTCGGGCAAGACGGTCTGGTACGTGATTCCGGGCGGTTCCTGGACGAGCGCCAACACGTATAGTGGCCCCGCATACCGCGTGATCGGATCGCCCTGGCTCGGGGCGGCCTACGATCCGTCCCGCTTCGATCCCCAGGCGGCAGGCAATGTGACGTTCACATTCAACGGACTGAACGACGCGGTGATGGCCTACACGATCGACGGGGTCACGCAGACGAAGGCGCTCGTGAGGCAGCCGTTTTGACGGCCGCCTGCGAGTTCTGCGCGAGCCCCGGCGGCGCGATCCTCTGGCAGAATGGGCTTTGCCGCGTGGTTCGGGTGGACGAGCCCGATTATCCCGGCTTCTGCCGCGTGATCCTCGGGCGCCATGCCCGCGAGATGTGCGACCTGGAAGAAGC
Source organism: Betaproteobacteria bacterium (assembly GCA_012274175.1). Lineage (GTDB taxonomy): Bacteria > Pseudomonadota > Gammaproteobacteria > Burkholderiales > Usitatibacteraceae > Usitatibacter. The sequence goes on along the minus strand of JAAOZZ010000107.1, from coordinate 6,331 downwards.
CGAGCGCTCGGGCCTCATGGCGGTGGTCTTCGCGGTGGAGGCGGCGGTGCGCGACACGATGCGGCCCGACAAGATGAACCTGGCCAGCCTGGGGAACATGGTGCCCCACGTGCATTGGCACGTCGTGCCCCGCTTCCGGGATGACCGGCACTTTCCCGCGCCGATCTGGGCCGCGCCGGTGCGCGATCGCGCACCGGTGCCCGAGCGCATGGCCCGTGCGGGCGAAATCGCCGCGGCGATCGCCGCGCGGCTGGGGCGCTGACCTTGACCGCGACACTCCCCCCCGCCCGCGAGGCAGCGCCCTCGTTCGCCGACGCGCGCGGCTGCAAGGAGTGGCTCAATTCGCTGCCGCTCACCAACATCCCGCAGGCGCAATCGCTGGTCCTCGAGGGGCTGCGCGGCCTGAACGGGGGCGCCCTGGACGGCCTCGAGCGCCTGAAATGCCTCGAGCTGCTGCGCGACAAGATCGCGTTCCTGCAGGGCGAGCAGCGTTCGCGTTACTTCGGAAAATCCCTGCCGCTGTCGAACAACGACGCCGCGGCGTGGACCACGGGCAGCGCGCTGCTCGAGGAAATGGAGGCCGGCTACCGCGCATGCCTTCCCGAGGCCGTGCCCGGCGCCGCGCTTGCCGCCCACGCCTCGCTCATCGCGCAAAGGGTGGTGCGCTACCTCGGCGCGCAGATGACGTTCCACGCCATCGTGTACCGGCGCTTCGAGCCCCAGCTCTGGATCCGCCTGCACGGCGAATACGCGCGGTCCCGGGACGCGGGCATCGCGGAAGAGCCGGTGAAGGACTCCCTCGAGGGCGGCGAGGAGGGTGCCTCGAGCGTGGCCGAAGCCTATGTCCAGGTCGTGCTGATGCAGGCGGCGTACCTCGCGGAAATGAGCGCGGCCCAGATGGATTTCGCCGAAGCGTTGCTGCGCCTCTGGGTGCGCAAGGTGCGAGTGCTCGATGCAGGCGCGGCGCCCAGGCTCCCGGTCCATGCGCTCGTGGTCGATCCGGAGCGTCCGATCGGCGCTCGTCCCGTGCCCCACGCGCAGCTGCAACCCGGCCAGCAGGTGCTCGACGTCGACGCCCTGGGCAAGAGCATGAGGAAGCGCATCCATGGCCTGCAAAGCGACGAGGATCCGTCGCGGCTGGGACTGCCACCCGAAGCGGCGGGAGTGGTCGCGGTCGCCCAGCTTCAGCGGCTGTACAAGCTGTGGTGCGAAGGCGCGCCGCCGCGCCCGCCCGCCAAGGCCTCGGAGCTCAAGGCCGCGGGCCTGGTCTTCGGCCTGGCGGAAGCCCATTTCTTCGCAAGCGGGGGCAAGGCCTTCGAGCAGCCCGACAAGAGCCGCGAGCTCACGCACCAGGAAAAGCAGGACATCGAGGTGTTCGGCCGCGTGACGGAGCGCACCCACAGCCGCATGCAGTCCGAGCACAACTACACGGTCGAGTCGTGGCCGGTGATCGACGAGATGCCCGGGACGTGGCGGCTGCAGAGGCCGGCGTCGGCTTCCCGCGGCGTGGCGATCGGCAGGCTGGTCGCGGTGCGCCTGGGGGATGCGGCCCCGTTCTACCTCGGCATGGTGAGTGCCCTCGTGCAGGAGACCGACGGCAAGATCGTGATCACCGTGACGCTCTTCCCGGGGCGGCCGGAGCCGATCGCGGTGCGCTCGGCCGACGCGCGCCACCGCGCGAACGCGCAATGGGTGCAGGGCTTTCGCCTGCCCGCGCTGGAGCGGCTGAACATCGCCTCGTCGCTCATCGTTCCCAACGGGACGGGGTCGCGGGGACGGGGCATCGAGACCTGGGACGAGGTGGCGAGCGAGGCGGTGGTGCGCGAGGTGCTGGAGCGCGGCAACGACTTCGACCGCGTGACCGTCTCCTAGGACGGCTTCAGGCGCCCAGCGCGTCCATCAGGTCGCGCGCCGCGTTGTGGCCCGTCTGCTCGGCGATCTCCACGATGCACGTGGGACTCGTGACGTTCACCTCGGTGAGCCAGTCGCCGATCACGTCCAGGCCCGCGAACGCGATGCCCGCCTCGACGAGGCTCGCGCCGACCGTCTCGGCGATCTCGCGGTCCCGGGCCGTGATGGGGCGCGCCACGCCGGTTCCTCCCGCGGCAAGGTTGCCGCGGGTCTCGCCGGCCCGGGGAATGCGCGCGAGGCAATGGGAGAACGGCTTGCCGCCGATCACCAGCACGCGCTTGTCGCCCTGCGCGATCTCGGGGACGTAGCGCTGGGCCATGATCGTGCGCCGTCCCATGTCCGTGAGGGTCTCGACGATCACGTTGCGGTTGGGGTCGGCGGCGGCCACGCGGAAGATCATGGTCCCGCCCATGCCGTCGAGCTTCTTGAGGATGGCGTCGCCGTGGGCGTCGACGAATGCGTGCACGCGCGCCATGTCGCTCGCCACCAGCGTGGGAGGGGCGAACGCGGGGAAGCGCAGGATCGCGAGCTTCTCGTTCCAGTCGCGCAGGGCCCGCGGGTCGTTCACCACCCGCGCGCCTTCGGCCTGCGCCCGCTCGAGCAGGAGCGTGGCGTAGTAGTACTCCTGGTCGAAGGGAGGATCCTTGCGCATCAGCACCAGGTCGAAGTCGGCAAGCCGGGCGTCGCGCTCGTCGAGCACGCGGTGCCAGGCGTGATCGTCGTCGCCCACGGCGAGGCGCCGGACCGCGCTGCGCACGGAGCCGTCGCGCACGAACATCGCGCGCGCCTCGAGCGCGTGGACCTCGTGGCCGCGCCGCGCGGCCTCGCGCATCATCGCGATCGAGGAGTCCTTGTACGCCTTCAGCTGGTCGAGGGGATCGACCACGAACGCGAGCTTCATGCGTTCGCCGCCCTGGCCTCCGGTGCCGATGCGGCGGATACGAGCTCCTCGACCTCGAGGGCGGCGGCGAGGCTCGCGAGCCGCGCCACGACGCCGTAGGTGTAGAACCGGTTGGGCGGGTCCCCGGGCTTGCCGGTGCAATCGGGCGTGTGGCAGTTGGTCTCGAAGGCGAGGGGGACGTATTTCGCACCGGGCGCGTTGAGGTTCTCGTCGATGCCGCGCTCGGTGTGCACGCGGTAGAAGCCGCCCACCACGAAGCTGTCCATCATGTAGACCACCGGCTCGGCCACGGCGCCTTCCACGCTCTCGAAGGTATAGACGCCTTCCTGGATGATGACCTCGTTCACCGGCCGGCCTTCCTTGATGGTGGCCATCTTGTTGCGCGTCTTGCGGTTGAGGTTGCGCACGTCGTCCACGCTCTTCACGGTCATGATGCCCATGCCGTAGGTGCCCGCGTCGGCCTTCACGATCACGAACGGCGGCTCGGTTATGCCGTACTGCGCGTACTTCTCGCGGATCTCGCCCAGCACGGATTCCACGTTGGACGCGAGGCATTCCTCGCCTTCCTTCTCGGCGAAGTTCACCTTGCCGCACTGGCTGAAGCAGGGGTTGACCACCCAAGGGTCGATGCCCGCGATCTTGGCGAAGTCCTCGGCCACCCGATCGTAGAAATGGAAGTGCTGGGACTTGCGCCGCGTGGCCCAGCCGGCCACGAGTGGGGGCACGATCGTCTGCTCGATTCCGCGCAGGATCGCCGGGATGCCCGCCGACAGGTCGTTGTTGAGGAGCACGGCGCACGGGTCGAAGCCCTCGAGTCCCACGCGGTTGCCGCGGCGCCGGATCGGCTCGAGCAGCAGCGTCTCGCCCCCCGAGGTCTCAACCGGCGTGGGTCCCTGCAGGTCGGGGATCAGGCTGCCGATGCGCACCGTGAGACCCACGCCCTCCAGGATGCGCCGCAGGACCGCGACGTTCTGCAGGTAGTGCGCGTTGCGCGTGTGGTTCTCGGGCACGAGCAGGAAGCGGCGCGAGTCGGGGCAGATCTTCTGCACCGCCGACATCGCCGCGTGCACGCACAGAGGCAGGAATTCCGGGTTGAGGTTGTTGAAGCCCCCGGGGAACAGGTTGGTATCGACCGGGGCGAGCTTGAAGCCGCTGTTGCGCAGGTCCACGGAGCTGTAGAACGGCACGTTATGCTCGAGCCACTGGGTGCGGAACCAGCGCTCGATCTCGGGGCGCTGGTCGAGCACGACCCGTTCGAGCTCGTGCAGGGGGCCGGTGAGCGATGTCGTCAGGTGGGGGACCATGGTGTCGTCGATGGTGGCGGCGTGGACCAGTTCCGAAGAGGCGATGCGGGAACCGAAGCGGCCGGCGGGAGGACCAGTTTACACGCTCCGTGCAGCGCGGAACCGGCGCCGGGCGGGTCTTCCGGCCGTGGAAGGGACGCGGAAGGCACCGTCCGGAATGCTAAAATTCGCAGTTTTTCCGAGAGCGCAACCCGGCAGGAGACCCTCGATGACCCCATTGCAGACGATCGCCCTCACGGCCACGCTCCTCGCGGCATCGAACCTCTTCATGACATTCGCGTGGTACGGCCACCTGAAGAACCTGCAGGCGAGCCCCTGGTACCTGGCCGCCCTCGCGAGCTGGGGCATCGCGCTCTTCGAGTATCTGCTCCAGGTCCCGGCCAATCGCATCGGGTTCGCGGGCGGGCTCAACCTCGCGCAGCTGAAGATCCTCCAGGAGATCATCACCCTCGCCATCTTCGCGCCGTTCGCGGTCTTTTACATGGGCTACGGCCTGCGGTGGAACTACCTCTGGGCGGCGCTGTGCATGGTGGGCGCGGCGTATTTCATCTTCCGGGACTGACCTTGCGACTGCACATCCTCGGCATCTGCGGCACCTTCATGGGCGGCCTCGCGCGCATCGCCGCCGAGCTGGGCCACGAGGTCACGGGCTGCGACGCCCAGGTCTATCCGCCCATGAGCGAGCAGCTGCGCGACGCGGGCATCGCCCTGCACGAAGGCTACGACACCGCGCAGCTCGACCGCTTTCCCGCCGACCTCTACGTCGTGGGCAACGCAATGACGCGCGGCAAGCCCGTGATCGAGGCGATCCTCGACCGGGGGCTGCCCTACGCATCGGGGCCGCAATGGCTTGCCGAGCACGTGCTGCGGGACAAATGGGTCCTCGCGGTGGCCGGAACCCACGGCAAGAGCACGACCGCGTCGATGCTCGCGTGGATCCTGGAGGACGCGGGGCTCGATCCGGCCTTCCTCGTGGGCGGCATCCCGTGCAATTTCATGGTCTCGGCGCGCACGACCGGCTCGTCCTTCTTCGTGATCGAGGCCGACGAATACGACACGGCGTTCTTCGACAAGCGCTCCAAGTTCGTCTGGTACCGCCCGCGCACCGCGGTGCTCGCCAACCTCGAGTACGACCACGCGGACATCTTTCCCGACCTGGCCGCGATCGAGACCCAGTTCCACCACCTCGTGCGCATCGTGCCGGCCCAGGGGCGGCTCGTGGTGAACGGGCAGGACGCCGCCCTGGAGCGGGTGCTCGCGCGCGGCGCGTGGACGCCGGTTGAGCGCTTCGGCGCGGGCCAGCCCTGGAGCGTGGGCACCGTCCACCCCGACGATTCGTTCGACGTGCTGCTCGAGGGCGCCAAGCAGGGGACCGTGCGCTGGCCGCTCATGGGCGAGCACAACCGGCTGAACGCGCTCGCCGCACTCGCCGCCGCCCGGCACGTGGGCGTCTCCCCGAAGGCCGGCATCGAGTCGCTCGGCCGTTTCGAGGGCGTGAAGCGGCGCATGGAGGTGCGCGGCACGGTGAACGGGATCCGCGTCTACGACGACTTCGCGCACCATCCCACCGCATTCGAGACGACGGTCGCGGGATTGCGCACGCGCGTGGGCGATGCGCGCATCGTCGCCGTGTTCGAGCCCCGTTCCAACACGATGAAGCTCGGCACGATGCAGGACCGCCTCGCCCGCAGCCTCGCGGGCGCCGACCTGGTGTACTGCTACGCCCACGAGCTGGGCTGGGACCCGGCGCAGGCGCTCGCCCCGCTCGGCACGCGCGCCGTGGTGTTCCACGACCTCGATGGGCTCGTGGAGGTGCTCGGGCGCGCGCTGCGGCCCGGCGACCACGTGCTGGTGATGTCCAACGGCGGATTCGGCGGCGTGCACGAGCGCCTGCTCGCGCGACTTGCACGCTCGTCGGCTGCCGCATCCACGTGAGGATCCCGTGAGGAATTACGCCTACCGCATCCTCAACGTTTTCGCCCGCGAGGAGCGCCTCAGCGGCAATCCCCTGTGCGTCTTCGAAGACGGCCGCGGCCTCGACGACGGGGCGATGCAGGCCCTCGCGCGCCAGTTCAACCTGTCGGAAACCACGTTCATCCTGCCCTCGGAGCGGGCGAGCGCCCGGGTGCGCATCTTCACGCCGAGCTACGAGATGCCGTTCGCGGGGCACCCGACCCTGGGCACCGCCCATGTCGTCCGGTCCCTGGCCGGCGGA
>JAAOZZ010000106.1 GCA_012274175.1 Betaproteobacteria bacterium | reverse complement strand
GGGCTGCTCTCGTTCGGCCAGTCCGCCCTCTACGGCACCGGGGGCTTCGTGGCGGCGTACCTGCTCACGCGCGCGGGCTTTCCCCATGTCATCACGGCGCTGGTGATCGGCATGGTGGCGTCGGCGGTCGTGGGCTACCTGGTCGGCCTTATCGCACTGCGCCGCACGGGCATCTACTTCGCGATGATCACCGTGGCCATCGCGGAGGTCTTCTACTTCGTGGAATTCAACCCGCTTTCCCATTGGACGGGCGGCGAGAATGGCTTGCCCGGAGTCCCGAGCCCCACGCTGAACCTCGGCTTCACCACGCTGCACTTCCGGGACGGCTGGTCCCTGTACCCGTTCCTCGCCTTCTGGTATTTCATCGGCATCGTGATCGCCCTGCGCATCGTGCGCTCGCCGGTGGGCGCCGTATTCCGCGCGATCCGGGAGAATCCGCTGCGCGCGGCGGCGGTCGGGCACAACGTGCACGGCTACAAGCTCGCCGCGTTCGTGATCGCGGCCGCGTACGCCGGGCTCGCCGGGGGGCTGCTCGGCGTGATGCAGGCCTTCATGCCGCCGGAGGCCTTCACGTTCGACACCTCCGGGCAGCTCATCATGCAGACGGCGATCGGCGGGCGGGGCACCCTCTTCGGCCCGCTGGTCGGGGCCGCGGTGTGGCTCTTCCTGCAGGATTTCCTGCAATCCACGCTCAAGCTCGGCGCGAGCTGGAAGCTGGTGCTGGGCCTGGTCTTCGTGCTGCTCGTGGTCTTCCTGCGCCAGGGCATCGTGGGGGCGATCCGCGACCTCTTCGGCTTCTTCGCCGCGAAGCGCGCCGCTTCCGCCGGCGGCGGCGAGGCCGCCCCGGTCGCGGGGGGCAAGGCCGCGGAAGCGCCCCGTGCGGATGAAGCGAAGGTGGCCCACGTGGCCGCGCCCATGCCGGCTCCCCACCACGCGAACAGCCGCTACAGCGGCCCGATCCTGCAGACCAGCGGGCTCACCAAGCATTTCGGCGGCATCGTCGCGAATTCCGACATCGACTTCACCGTGCAGCCGGGAGAGCTGCGCGGCATCATCGGCCCCAACGGGGCGGGCAAGAGCACGTTCTTCAAGATGCTCACCTGCGAGGTCCATCCCACCTCCGGCAAGATCGTGTTCGAGGGCCGCGACATCACCGGCCTGGGCGTGACCGACGTGTGCCAGCTGGGCCTCACCAAGAGCTACCAGGTGAACCAGCTCTTCAACCGGCTCACGGTGCGCGAGAACGTCGTCATCGCCACGCTCGCCGAGAAGCGGGGCAAGTTCCGGCTGGACCTGCTGCGCAGCCTGCCCGGGATTCCCGGGTTGATGGAGCAGACGGAGCGCACGCTGGAGCTCGTGCACCTGGCCGGCCGCATGGACACGCCCGTGTCGCAGCTCGCGTACGGGGAGAAGCGCAGGCTCGAGATCGGACTCGCGCTCGCGTCCTCACCGAGCCTGCTCCTGCTCGACGAGCCGCTCGCCGGCATGAGCCCGAGCGAGCGCGCGGAGACGGTGAAGCTCCTCAGGTCGATCAGCCGCGGCCGGACGATGATCATCATCGACCACGACATGGACGCGCTGTTCGAGCTGGCCGAGCGCATCACCATGCTGCACCAGGGCCGCGTGCTCGTGGAGGGCACGCCCGCCGAGATCAAGGCCAACGCGGCCGTGCAGGAGGCCTACCTCGGCGGGGTGAGCGAGGAGCTCGCGGCATGAGCATGCTCGAGGTCGCGGGCCTGAACAGCTATTACGGGGATTCCCACATCCTGTTCGACGTCTCGCTGCGCGTCGAGCGCAACGAGGTCGTGGCGCTGCTCGGGCGCAACGGCGCGGGCAAGAGCACGACGCTGAAGAGCCTGATGGGCGTGGTGACGCCGCGATCGGGATCCGTGAAGTTCGACGGCGTGGAGATCGCCGGCAAGAAGAGCCACGCCATCGCCAGGGCGGGCATGCAGCTGGTGCACGAGGATCGCCGCATCTTCGGCAGCCTCGACGTCGAGGAGAACCTCATCCTCGCCGCGCTCACGGCGACGTCGCAATGGTCCCTGCAGCGCATCTACGGCATGTTTCCCCGCCTCAAGGAGCGGCGCGGCAGCCGCGGAACCGACCTTTCGGGCGGCGAGCAGCAGATGCTCGCGATCGCCCGGGCGCTGATCCGCGACCCGAAGATCCTCCTGCTGGACGAGCCGTTCGAGGGACTGGCGCCGGTGATCGTGCGCGACCTGATGAGGGCCTGCCGCGAGCTCGCGGAGGCGGGCCAGACCATCGTGCTGGTGGAGCAGAACCTGCCGGCCACCCTGGCGCTCGCGCAACGGGTCTACATGATCAACAACGGGCACATCGTGCACGAAGGCCCCGCGCAGGAAATCAAGGCCCAGCCCGAGGTCCTGCACCGCTTCCTCGGCGTCTAGACCAGAATCACGTCGTACTGCTCCTGCATGTACATGGTCTCCACCTGCATCGAGATGGGCTTGCCGATGAAGTCTCCCAGCTGCGTGAGGCTGCCCGACTCCTCCTCGAGGAATAGGTCGATCACCTTCTGCGAGGCGAGGATGCGGTACTCCTTGGCGTTGAACTGGCGGTGGGCCCGCAGGATCTCGCGCAGGATGTCGTAGCAGACGGTCTGCGCGGTCTTGAGCTCGCCGCGGCCCTCGCACACCGGGCACGCCTCGCACAGCACGTGGGCGAGGGACTCGCGCGTGCGCTTGCGCGTCATCTCCACCAGGCCCAGCTGCGAGAACCCGTTCACCGTGACGCGCGTGCGGTCGCGGGAGAGCGCCTTGCGGAACTCGGCGAGCACCGAGTCGCGATGCTCGGCCGTGTCCATGTCGATGAAGTCAACGACGATGATGCCGCCCAGGTTCCTCAGCCTCAGCTGCCGGGCGATGGCCAGAGCGGCCTCGAGGTTGGTCTTGAAGATGGTGTCGTCGAAGGACCTGCCGGAGACGAAGCCGCCGGTGTTCACGTCGATGGTGGTGAGCGCCTCGGTCTGGTCGATGATCACGTAGCCGCCGCTTTTCAGGTCCACGCGCCGGGCAAGCGCGCGCTCGATCTCGTCCTCGACGGCGAACAGGTCGAAGAGCGGCCGCTCGCCCGCGTAGTGCTCGAGGATCGGCAGCGCCTGGCGCGTGTAGCGCTCGGCGAAGTCGCGCACCTTCGAGAAGGTCTCGCGGGAATCGACGATGATGCGCTCGGTCGAGTCGGTGACCAGGTCGCGCAGCACCCGGGTGGCGAGCGAGAGGTCCTGGTAGAGCAGCTCCTGGGGCGCGGCCGACTGGGCGGCGAGCTGGATCTGCTTCCAGAGCGTGACCAGGTACTCGATGTCGCTGGTGAGCTCGGCCTCGGCGGCGGCCTCCGCCACCGTGCGCACGATGAAGCCGCCGGTCTCCCCGGCCGGGATGAGGGACTGGACCTTCTCGCGCAGGAGCTCCCGTTCCGCCTCGTCCTCGATCCTCTGGGAGATGCCGATGTGGGGGTCCTGGGGCAGGTACACCAGGAGGCGGCCGGCGATGGAGACCTGGGTCGAGAGCCGCGCTCCCTTGCTGCCGATGGGATCCTTCACCACCTGCACGACCAGGGTCTGGCCCTCGGAGAGGATCTTCTCGATCGGACGCTGCGCCTCGGTGGCGTCCCGCGCGGACCAGATGTCGGCCACGTGCAGGAAGGCGGCGCGCGGAAGCCCGATCTCCACGAACGCCGACTGCATGCCGGGAAGCACGCGGCAGACGCGCCCGAGGTAGATGTTGCCCACCAGGCCGCGGCTCGAGACGCGCTCGATGTGCAGCTCCTGCACCGCGCCCTGCTCGGTCACCGCCACGCGCGTTTCCTGCGGCGTGACGTTGATCAGGATCTGTTCGTTCATCTGGGCGTTGAAACCACAGACGAACACCGATGAACACGGACCGGGGACGGCGAGCCGCCCCCGCAACGGTCGACGATCGCGATTGCCCTAGACGCTAATCTTCTCCCCGCTCATCCGTGCTCGACCGCGTTCATCCGGGATTTTCCTTTTCTTTGGGGTGGATTCGTTGGTTGGATTCAAGGTACCGGGATGCCGAATAGTCGCAGGAGCCCGGCCGTCTCGTAAAGCGGCAGCCCCATGACGCCGGTATAGCTTCCCTCCAGGCGCTCCACGAACGCCCCGGCGCGGCCCTGTATTCCATAGGCGCCGGCCTTGTCGTAGGGCTCGCCCGACTGCACGTAGGCGGCGATGCGCGCCTCGTCCACGGGGCCGAAGGTCACCAGCGACTCGCTCACCGCCATTTCGAGGCGATCCTCGAAGCCTATCGCCACCGCGGTGAGCACGCGATGCTGGGTGCCCGAGAGCAGCCTCAGGATGCGCTCGGCGTCCGCGCGGCCCGCGGGCTTGCCGAGGATCTCGCCCGCCAGCGCGACGGTGGTGTCCGCGGCCAGCACCGGCATGCGCCTCAGGCCCCTGCGCATCACGATGCGCTGCCACGCCGCCTCGGCCTTGAGCCGGGTGACGCGCCGCACGTAGGCGTCGGCGTCCTCGCCGGGGCGCACCGCCTCGTCCGTGTCGGCGTCCTGGCGCGGGCCATCGCGGAAGAGCAGCGGCTCGAACTTCACGCCAATCTGCGCCAGGAGCTCCCGGCGGCGCGGGCTTCGTGAGGCGAGGTAGATCATGGGGCTCCCGGTTCCGGTCGGTGTTCGTCGAGGACCGCCCGGATCCTCCCGCCGATGGCGAGCGCGCATGGGAGCGGCTGGACCTCGATGGCGAAATGCGGGCCGGGGAACCGGACGACCTGCGCATTGTGACAGACCCCCTCGAGGTGGCCCCGCTCCCGGGCACGCACCACCAGGTCGCGCTCGAACTGGACGAGCACCACGGGAATGCGAAGCGAGCCCAGGTCCGCGCCCACGTCCTCGGAGGCGATAAGCGCGAGCCTCTCGGCGAGCACGGCGTCGTCCAGGGCGGCGAGCGCGTCCGTGAACGCCCGCGACCATCCGAGGCGCACCGGATCGCGCCCGGCCTCCGGTATCGCGCCCAGCATCCTCGCCCCCAACCGTGCCATCGCCGGAAGCTTCGCTCCCAGGCCCGCCGCCCACCCCACCGGGTTGCGGGCGAATGCGCCGCACAGGACGATCGCGGCCACCCGCGCGTCGGCCGCCGCCCAGCGCGCCGCGTCCTGGTCGCCGAATCGTTCTCGGGCCTGGTGGCGGCGCGCGG